>JAJZLX010000049.1:23161-23835 GCA_021850555.1 Pseudomonadota bacterium
ATAGGGGGTCTCGGGCATCGGTGTCTTCGCGTAGCGGACGCGGGCTCTTTTGAACGGCATCATTCGTCCTTCTTCTCACTGAGATCGGGATGGAGTCCGGCGCCCGGCCGGTCGGCCGCGCGCACCGTGTGCATCGCCGCTCTTGAGCCCTGCAGGCCGTGCGTGCGCAGGCGCTGCGCCCAGCCGGGCGCGCGGCCCGCCGCTCCCGAGCCTGCCCCGCCCGACGGCGCGCCGCCTGCGGGCGATCCACCCGGCGCACCGCCCCCTGGAGAGCCGCCCCGGGACGCATCACTGCCGCCACCGCTTCTCCCGGACTGCGCGCGCACCGCGGATCCCACGCTCCGGGCCGCACGATAGGCAGCCCCTCCCGCACCCATCGCCGCGGCACCCGCGACGACCGCGGTACCGCCCGCGGCGAGTGCGGTACCGGCGGCGGCTCCAGCGCCGAGCTGCGGGGCGCCGGAGACGAGCCCCGTGGCAATCCCCGGCCCATAGATCCCGAGCCCGAGGAGCGAGAGTGCACCGAGCATGATCGCGAGTGCGTTGTCGATCGTGAGTGTCTGACCCGCGGGCGCGGTGAACTGACCAAAGAGATTCATGCCGATGCCGACGATCACCGCGAGCACCAGGATCTTGATCCCGGCGGAGACGACACTCCCGAGCACGCGCTCGGC
>JAJZLX010000690.1 GCA_021850555.1 Pseudomonadota bacterium
TTGCGCTACCTCGGGCGCCTGGCCGCCGACGGCCAGGCGACGGTCGGCCTGGCGGAACTCGACGCGAACCACCCCTTCGCCAACATCGCGCTCACGGACAACGTGGTGCGCTTCGCCACGCGCCGCTACTGCGACAATCCGCTGATCGTGCAGGGACCGGGCGCGGGACCGGAGGTGACCGCCGGCGGCGTGTTCGCCGATCTGCTGCGCCTGTCGACCTATCTCGGAGCGCGGCTGTGAGCGCGCTGCAATGGGTGAGGGCGTTTGCGCCGGCCTCGGTGGGCAACGTTGCGATCGGCTTCGACATTCTCGGCTTCGCGGTCGAGGCGCTCGGCGACACGGTGACCGTCAGCCGCACCGAGCGACCGGGCGTGAGCATCTCGGCGGTGAGCGGCATCGCCGGCGAGCTGCCCACCGATCCGAACGAGAATACGGCCGGCCGGGCGCTGCTTGCGCTGTATGAGGCGCTCGGGCCGGATTTCGGTTTCGATATGCGCATCGAGAAGGGTATTCCCCTCGGCTCGGGCCTCGGCGGCTCGGCGGCATCGGCGGTCGGGGCGGTGGTCGCGGCGAATGCGCTGCTCGGGGAGCCTTGCGACCGGCTGCAGCTGCTCACGTTCGCCATGCAGGGCGAGGCGGTGGCGAGCGGCTCGCTGCATGTGGACAACATCTCCCCGTCGCTGTTCGGTGGCCTGGTGTTGACCGTCGGCATCGATCAGCCGCGGGTCAAGCGCATTCCGGTTCCGCAAGGGGTGCGGGCGGTCATCGTCCACCCGCACAGATTTCTCGCCACGCGCCAGGCGCGCGCCATGCTCAAGCGCGACGTGACGCTGTCGGATTTCGTCTGGCAGACGGCCAACCTGGCCGGGTTCATCTCCGGGTGCTATACCAACGATCTGGACATGATCCGCGCATCGTTTCAGGACGTGGTGATCGAGCCGCAGCGCCAGGCGTTGATTCCGGGCTTTGCCACGGTGCGCGCGGCGGCGATGGCCGCCGGGGCGCTCGGTTGCTCGATCTCGGGGGCGGGACCGGCGCTGTTTGCCTGGGCGCTGGAGGCGCAGGCTCCCGCGGTGCTCACGGCGATGCGCGTGCCGCTCGGCGCGGACGGAACCGCACTCGATGAGTGGGTGGTGGACATGCGCCCGCAGGGTGCGCGCGTCGTGGCGAGCGGCTGAGGTTCGCGGCAGGCGATGACAACCATGCGGTTTCAAAGCACACGCGACCCGGGGATTACGGCGGGTTTCGCCGCGGCGCTGGCGGGGGGGCTGGCGCCGGATGGCGGGCTGTATGTGCCGCAGAGCTGGCCCGCGATTGCGCCGGAGGACCTGGATGGCGCGCCGGATCTGCCGGCGCTCGCGGCCCGGTTGATCGGACCGTTCGCCGAGGGTGATGCGCTGGCGGCATCGATGGCGCCGATTTGCGCCGAAGCCTTCAGCTTTCCCGCGCCGGTGGTGGACCTCGAGTCCGGGCGGCTCGCGGTGCTCGAACTCTTTCACGGACCCACGGCGGCGTTCAAGGATTTCGGCGCGCGCTTTCTCGCGGCGTGCCTGGCGCGGCTGCGCGAGCCCCGGTCGCGTACGCTCACCATCCTGGTGGCCACTTCGGGGGATACCGGCGGAGCGGTCGCGGCCGCATTCCACGGCCGGCCCGGAATCGAGGTGGTGGTGCTGTTCCCGAAAGGACGGGTCTCGCCCACCCAGCAGCAGCAGCTGACCTGCTGGGGCGGTAATGTGCGCGCCTTCGCGGTGCGCGGCACGTTCGATGATTGCCAGCGTCTGGCCAAGCAGGCGTTGCTCGATCAGCCGCTGCGAGAGTCGCGGGAACTCTCCTCGGCCAACAGCATCAATCTCGGGCGATTGCTGCCCCAGTCGGTGTACTACGCCGCCACGGCGCTGGCACTGGCCGGTTCGAGCGGTGCGCCGGTTTCGTTCATCATCCCGAGCGGCAATCTCGGCAACGCGATGGCGTGCATCTGGGCGCGCCGGCTCGGACTGCCGATCGGGGAGATCGTACTCGCGCACAATGCCAACCGCACCGTGCCGGAGTTCCTCGACGGTGCCCCGTGGCGGCCGCGACCGAGCGTGGCCACACTTGCCTCGGCGATGGACGTCGGCGATCCGAGCAACATGGAGCGGTTGCGGGCTCTGTATCCGGACGAAGCGCAACTGCGCGGAGCGCTCAGCGCGTGCAGCGTCGATGACGAGGCGATCCGCGCGCGCATCCGCGCCGACTACCGGCGGCTCGGGCGGATCTGGTGTCCGCACACGGCCGTCGCGGCCGAGGCCTATGCGCGCCTGAGCGAAGGGCGCCGGCGCGCGGGCCGCTGGGTGTTGGTCGCGACGGCTCACCCGGCGAAGTTTCGCGAGATCGTCGAGCCGCTGATCGGACGTGAGATTGCGGTACCGGCGGCGCTCGCGCAGCTGTTCGCGCGCCCGAGCGCCTATCGGGAGATCGAGGCCGATCTTGGCGCGCTGCGCGCGGCGCTGGCGTACGAGGCGAGGGAGGCGGGAGGATGAGCAGTCAGATACTACGGCCGTTTGTCCCCTGGGCGCTGCTCGCGCTCGGCGTGGCGCTCGTGATCGCGCTGGTGTGGTTCGTACGCTGGTTCCGGCGCAGGCGCGCGCGCAAGGCGTTGCGGCTCGCGGTCACCGCGGTCGGCGCCGATCATGTGATCGATGCGCTGGTGCCGGACGGCATGGGGGCCGGCTTTCACGTCGATTTCCTGCTCTTGAGCGTGCACGGCATCCTGATCATCGACGTGCGCGAAGTGCAGGGCAACATCTTCGGCGGCGATCAGATGGCCGAGTGGACCGTGATGGACGGCGCGCATCGGTTCACCTTCGTCAATCCGCAGAGCGGCCTGTACGATCGCGTGGCTGCGGTGAAGGCCATCGCCGGCGAGGTGCCGGTGGAGGGGCGTGTCGTGTTCACGCGGCAGGGAAACTTTCCGAAGGGGCTGCCGAAGTGGACGCTGATGCTCGATATGCTCGCGGCGGAATTTCCGCCGTTGGACGGCGAGGTGCGGGCAGTTGTGCTCGGGCAGTACCGCGAGAGCTGGGAGCGCGTGCGCGCGGTGGTGCGTCCGAGCGCGATGAAGCACATGCGCTGAGCCGGTGCAGCGCCTCAGGCACTCGGCGCGCGCGCATGATCGGCGAGCACGAGGGACACGCAGGCGGTGAGCTTCTCGGCGTAGTCGAGCTGTAGAAACTCGTTCGGGCCGTGCGCGTTGGAATGCGGCCCGAGCACCCCGGTGATGAAGAACTGCGTGCGCGGAAAGCGCTCCCCGAGCATGGCCATGAACGGAATGGTGCCTCCGCAGCCGACGTGCACCGCGCCGCGGCCGTAGATCCGCCGCGAAGCGGAGTCGATCGAGTTCGCAAGCCACGGCGCGAATGAGGGTGCATTCCAGCCGGCGGTGGGTGTGCCGGGCTCGAAGCGCACCTGCGCACCATAGGGTGGATCGCGCTCGAGCAGGTCTTTTATGGCGCGGGCCGCGCGCTGCGGGTCGCAGGTCGGTGGCAGGCGCAGGGAGAGCTTGAGGGTGAGCGCCGGCAGGAGCACGTTCCCTGCCGAGAGTGTCGGCGGCAGACCGTCGGCGCCGGTGACCGAGAGCGTCGCCTTCCACGTGCTGTTGATCAGCAGCTCGACCGGATCATCGCTGAGGGCGCGCACGCCTTGCAGCCAGGGCAGTTTGCCGGCGACCGCGTCGCCGAGCACGCCGGCGGCGGTGCGGATCTGCGCGAGCCGGTCGGCGGGCATGTTCACCGCGAGTGCCGCTGGGCGCAACGTTCCGTCGCGCGGGTTCTCCAGCCGCTCGAGCAATAGCTGCGCGATGCGGAAGGGGTTTGGTGCGATGCCGCTGGCCATGCCCGAGTGAACCCCTTCCTGCAGTACGCGCACCGAGAGTTCCCCGACCAGATTGCCGCGCAGCGAAGTGGTACACCACAGCTGCTCGTAATTGCCGCA
>JAJZLX010000001.1 GCA_021850555.1 Pseudomonadota bacterium
CTCGAGCCCAGTGGCCCTGGCTGGGGGCATGAACCCGGCCGGCTACAACGCATGGGACTACTACGTCTTCGGCGATGGCCCGGCGATCTACCACATCCTTCAGTCGGTCAAGATGCTGATGCTGCCCTGGGGCGGCGGCGGGATGTTCGAGAGTCTGCTGATCGCCATTGCGCTGATCGGCAGCTTCCTTGTCATCATCGAAGCCGGGTTCTCCCCGAGCAAGGGGGTCGAGAAGCTCATCGGGTACTTCCTCACGCTCGCCTTCGTGGTGTTCCTCACCATGGGCGCGCGCGTCAACGTGACCATCAACGACAACGCAACGGGCTACTACAATACGGTCACGCAGGTCCCCGCCATCGTCGGGGTGCCGGCGGCGGTGATCTCTGAAATCGGCTACAAGCTCGAGCAGGGCATCGAACAGGACTTCTCGATTCCGAATGGACTGAAGGTCACACAGAGCGGTATATACGACGTCATGGGGCAGACGCTCAAGGATGCGAATCGGATGGTGATCACGGATCCGAATCTGAAACGGGATCTCGCCGGTTACGTCGAGAACTGCGTCGTCCCGGAGATCGGACTAGGGCGAGTCAGTGTGGAGCAGCTGATGAACTCCAGTAACCTGCTCTCGACGTTCGGGGCAGCGGCAACGCCCTCGCTGCTCACGCCGTACTACCCGGTGGGCGGCAATAGTCCGGTGACGAGTTTTTCGAATCAGGGCACCCTCGAGCGGTGCGACACAGTCTATGGATCGCTCAAGACGGACGTTCAGAATTACGCCGGCGTGCTGATGAATGCGCAGACCGCTCAGTGGCAGTCGACGGGCATCATGGTCCCCTTCGGCACCGCGATGCAGGATGTGCTGCAGGAGGCCGCGGCCGGGGGCGGGGGAAATCCGACCGTCGGAGGATATTCGAATCCGGAGAGCTATATCCTGCAGAGCGCGATGATCAATACTTCCCGCCCGGCGTTCCAGGATGCGGCGGCCGAACTCGGCGAGAACCCGGTGATGCTCTCAACCGCAATCTCGCAGGCGGATCAGACGCAGCGCTCGAGCTGGTTTACGACGGTCACCGTGTTCCACAACATGATGGGATACGTGTACATCGTGCTTCAGGCCTTCGTGCTGGCGCTGGTGCCGATCATCGCCGTGATGTTGCTGCTGCCCGGCATGGGAGGGAAGATATTCCTCAACTATCTGCAGGTCCTCCTGTGGCTGGTGCTCTGGGGCCCGCTGTTCGCGGTGGAGAATTTCGTGGTTGCGCTGCACGGCGGTGAGCAGCTGCACAACCTGCTCGCGCCAGGTCTATCGATGATGAACTCCGCGGCGATGACGAAATCGACGATCAACTTGAATCTGGCGGCGAGCTTCCTCGGCACGCTGATTCCGCTGCTCGCCTGGGGTATCGTCAATGGATCCTTCGCCTTCACCGAATTCATCCTAAGCGGGATGGGCAGCGCATTCGGGCAGCAGGCGGGCTCCATCGCCGCAAGCGGGAACTTATCTCTCGGCAATACCTCGCTCGATAACGTCGGGATGAACAAGTACTCGACGTCGATCACGTCCGATGTGGGTGATGGCGGGGTGAACCTCGGGATCGGGGCGGGAGCGCTGAGTTCAAATTTCCAGGCGGGTGGCTACAGCAGGATGGCTGGCAAGACGGATGAAACGATGCACGCAGGATTCCAAAAGTCGTACGCTGTTCAGATTGGTAACACGCGGATGGAGAACCTCAGCAGGAGCCAAGCCGAGAGTATAAAGACAGATATGGCGCAGCGGGCAAGTACGCTCGAAGCATTCGGCAAGGAGGCTTCTAATGGATTGAGCCATTTGCAGAGCAATGTTGACAAGTACGGGGTTCATACTCAGGGGCAAGCAGCCCTTGCGATGAAGGCGGCTCACGATTACTCGGAAGCCGCAAAGCTCATGAGCGGGCACGGGTTTCAGGGAAAGTTTGGCCTAACCGCTGGTGGAGGTATAGGGGGTCCGAAAGGCGGGGCCGCGCTTGGCGGGGACATGACTGGAAAGGCCGAGAAGGCTAAAGAATTGGTGGGTAAGGCGAATGAGGACACCTCGAAGCTGCTGCAGGAGCAAAGACAGTTCGCGCACGGCCACGATACCTCAACTTCCACTGGGTGGGACGACAAGAGTTCGACCCTTGCCGGGTATCGGCAGCAGTACGATTCCAATGTGGCCCGGGCGCACGACGAGATGTACGCGTTGGCACGCAATGTCTCAGATATGCGTAACGTGCAGATCTCTGAGGGTTACTCGCGCTCCGAAATTCAGACGATGCTCCCGTCGCCTGGTCTCTCTGGGGGGGCAGGAGTGGATGTCAGCCCGGGTTCCGCGCTTGGTCAGTTTGCGAGTCGATCCGCGCTATCCGCTGGCGGGGCGGAGGCACTTGTGCGGAGTGCGGATAGGGCGGCAGGGGATGCGACATGGGCGGCGGGCGGCATGGCTGGCGCGCAAGCGGCGGTAGGGGAGACGATAGGCAACGACCGGGCAGCGGTTGCTGCTGGGCAAGGAACAGTGGCTGGCCCGGGTACGTCGAAAGCGGCGATCCGAGTTGACTCCGGCGCGATCATGCGTCACGAGAAGTTCGGAAATATGGATGTGAATGGATCTGCCCTCATTGCGGGCGGTCATACACGAAGGAATGCCATCGGGGTCAGCACAGGGACTGTGCTCAACGTGATTGCCGACGGCGGTCTTCACGTGAACCTTGGGCGTCATGAGAGCCAGATGGACGCGGCTTTTGCGGGCCTGCCGAAATAGGCAGTCTTACCCTTGCGATCGCGGTCGTACGCCTAAGTCATTGAGAGACAAGGGGCCAGGCGCACGCCGCCGTTTCCGATCGGGAGTCGGATAAAAGTCTTAACGTGACCGGAGGAGTCGCGGATAATGCCCGTCAGCGGCGCCGCGGGTCGGCGCTGTACGGAGAGTGAGATGGTGATAGTGGTTCTGGCTGTGCTTGTCTGGACCTTATGGGTCTTGCTGGTACTGTGGATGCGTAAGCACGGGAAGATCAAATCCGCAGATGGCGCAGATGATGCAGATGACGCAGATGGCGTAGTGCGTGGTATGGGTAGCTTCATGGATGATGACGAGGGGACAGGGTTTGTGTACGGCAGCAGTGCTGATATCGCCAACAACCCGTTCCAGCCGGGAATGTGGGACGACGACCGGTGAGTGGAAGCGAGGTGGATGTCGCACGAAAGCACCGGCGTTCTTGTCTCACACGCCGATGCAGCTGACGGCCAAGGGTCGCTAGAACCCGTTCGATATCGCGTTTGGACAGTACGCGCGAACGGCAGACAACCTCCGCCACGCGAGCCAGCCTCCCTGTAGAGAGATGCCCAACCACCCTCTCTACGCATGCGGTACCGAATTACCTGCGTCGGTGAGTGCTGGAACGGAGGCAGCGCGTGCTTTGCGCTCCTCCTGTGGGCCGACCTGACGCTGGCCCATCTGATTGATCAGCCCGCTCACGTACTCCGTCCCCACGCGCGTGCGCAACGCGTCGATCGGCGCGCGATCCCCAAGGGCAGGCTGCGGGGTCACGAGCCAAAGGCCTGCCTGCTCAGTCCCGAGCCGCGTGGCTGCGCGCGTATAGGCCCGCGCCACGGCAAAGAGCAGATCTGAGGCGACACGCCCGAGGGTGCTCTTGTCCTTTAGGCCCTCAAGATCGACCTCGAGGAAGTTCGCCAGATACTTGTCCGCGACGCCTATCGCCTTTGCGACGGTGTAGAGGCTATCGCTCGCGAGCCCAGAATCGATCAGCCCATGCCAGCCGAGCCCGCCGGCCGGTGGATTCTTCAGCGCCAGCACTTGTTTAAGCGACGTGGCACGCGCTGGTGGAAGGCGCAGCTTCAGGTTCGACGACATTTTTATCCCCAGATGCTCCGAATTTCTTTTTATAGGCAATCCTCTTGCCTATAAAAACGTAGGAC
>JAJZLX010000238.1 GCA_021850555.1 Pseudomonadota bacterium
GCTACATGGGCTGGACCGAGGCGGCCGACGCCATCATCGCCGCGATGGACCGCACCATCGGCCAGAAGGTCGTGACCTACGACTTCGCCCGGCTGATGGAAGGCGCAACCGAGGTGAAGACCTCCGCCTTCGGTGACGCACTCATCCGCAACCTCTGAGGGGCGTATCGCGACCGATGACGGCCCTGGGCGTGCGGCGGCGCTGGATTGCGCCCGCCGCATCGCCGAGGCGTTCGCGCGGTACAACGCGGAATTCCGGGCCATCACCCGCCGAGCGCCGCTGCGCTTCGACAACCGCGACTGGAAAGGCAGCCAGCAGGACATCGTCGAGCGCATCGAGCTCTATGATCTTTTCGTCGACCACACCGTCGCGGAAATTCGCGACCTGCTCGGTGAGCGCGCGCAGGAGCGCGCCCTGTGGCACGAGATCCGCGCCGACTTCGCCGCACGCGTCGCACGACTGCCGGACGCGGAGTTCACCAAGACCTATTTCAGCTCCGTCAGCCGTCGGCTCTTCGGCACCATAGGCGTCGCGCCCGACATAGAATTCGTCGCCACCGATCTCGACCCTCTGGCGAACGCCACCTCGACTGTCGTCACCAACACGTACATCAACCACGGATCCCTGCCGCTGTTGATCGAGGACCTCCTGGGCGACGTGCGCTTCCGCACGCCGTGGAAGGACCTCGACGGCAGCATCCGTCACGTCACCACCGAAGTGCAGCGCCACCTGGCAGGCCTGGGCGGCAACGACGGCGTCCACCGGATCGAGGTGATCCGGCCGGTGTTCTACCAATTGTCCCGCGCCTACATCGTCGGGCGGATCATCGGTCCCGGGGCGTGCATCCCGCTTGTCATGGCGCTGAAGAATTCCGACGGCGGCCTGATGGTCGATGCCGTGATGATGGCCGAGGGCGAGGTCAGTATCGTCTTCAGCGTCTCACGATCCTATTTCCACGCGGACCTCGACCGCGTCGATGAGGCGGTCGCGTTCCTGAAATCACTCCTGCCCCGCAAACCGGTGAGCGAGCTGTTCACCATGCTGGGCCGGGCCAAGCAAGGCAAGACCGAGCGCTACCGCGAGATCATGCGCCACCTGGAGAGCACCGAGGATCGCTTCGTCCCCGCCCCCGGGGAGAAGGGACTGGTCATGGTGTGCTTCACCCTGCCCTCGCTCGCGGTCGTCTTCAAGGTCATTCGCGACCGGTTCCCGTATCCGAAGAGCGTGGCACGCGAGGATGTGCTCGCGAAATACCAGCTCGTGTACAAGCACGACCGCGCGGGACGCCTGGTCGATGCCCAGGAGTTCCGCCGGCTGCGCCTGCCCAAGCGGCTGTTCGCGCCCGAGCTGCTCGAGGAGCTGCTCGGGCAGACGGCGCTCACGGTGCGCGAAGACGGCGAGTACCTCGATTTCGACCATCTGTACATCGAGCGGCGGATGATCCCGCTAAACCTGTACCTGCGCACGGCCTCGCCGGCGGAGGCCGAGCAGGCCGCGCTCGATTACGGCCAGTGCATCCGCGATCTCGCCAATACCAACATCTTTCCGGGCGACCTGCTGCCGAAGAACTTCGGCGTCACCCGCCACGGACGGGTCATCTTCTACGACTACGATGAGCTCTGCCGGGTGACGGACTGCCGCTTCCGCGACCTGCCGCAGCCGACCAATCCCGAGGACGAGATGCGCGCCGAAGCCTGGTTCTTCGTGGGCGAGCGCGACGTCTTTCCCGAGACATTCATCAACTTCCTCGCCTTCGACGAGCCCCAGCGCGCCTCCCTGTTGCGCACGCACGGGGAGATCTTCACCGCCGCCTACTGGCGCAGGGTGCAGCAGCGCCTCGCCGACGGAGAGGTGCTCGAAGTGCTGCCCTACCAGACCTACCGCGTCCGCGTGGCGAGCAGCGGGGCGTGACGGGAATTGCCCGCAAGCGGCTATCCTGCGGGGCCGGTGCTGCGCACTCCGAAATCGCTTCAGGCGATTTTGTGCTCGGCGACCGGCACCGGGTAGACTGCGGTACATGAGCCGCATCCTCATCGTTCTCGGCGCCGTGCTCATCCTGATCGGCCTCGCCTGGCCGTGGGTGAGGCGCCTGCCGCTGTTCAAGCTGCCGGGCGACATCGTCATCGACCGGCCCGGATTTCAATTCTTCTTCCCGATCACCACCATGCTGCTGCTCAGCCTGGTGATCTCAGTCCTCGCGTGGATCTTCCGGCGCTGATCCGCCGCTCGGCCGAGGCACGCGCAAGATTCGATCCGCCTCGCGGCGCGGCTCAACCCCGGCCCAGCCGCTGGGCGAGCTGGACGAGCCGCTCGGCGGCCCGGTCGAGCGTGTCATCACGCTTGGCGATGCACAGCCGCACCACCGAGAGCGCGGGCGGCTCGGCGTAGAAGGGCGAGAGCGGGATGGTGGCGACCTTGGCCTCGGTCAGCGCGCGCTCGGCAAACGCCACATCCCCCGGCGGGCACAGCTCGCTGAAATCGAGGAGCTGAAAGAACGTCCCTTGCGCCGGCGGCAGCGAGAAGCCGCAGTCCGCGAGCCGCGCGCGCAGCCGGTCGCGCTTGGCCTGGAAGAATCCGGGCAGATCCCGCCCGGTATCGGGCCGCTCGGCAAGATACGCAGCAATCGCGCGCTGCAGCGGATTGGCGATGCTGAACGTGTTGAATTGGTGAACCTTGCGCAGCTCCTCGCTCAGAGGCGCCGGGGCGACGCAGTACCCGACGCGCAGGCCCGTAGCGTGCAACGTCTTGCCGAAGGAGAAGACTGCCAGGCTCCTCTCGCGCAGCTCCGTGTGGGTCAGCACGGACGCGTGAGCGCGGCCGTCGAACACCATGTGCTCATAGACCTCGTCCGACAATACGAGGATGTCGCGCCCGCGGATCGCTGCGGCGAGCTCATCCAGATCCTCGGCCGTGGCGGCCGTGCACGCCGGATTGTGCGGCGAGTTGAACAGGATCAAACGCGTGTGCGCGTTGATGGCAGCGCGCACACGGTCCCAGTCATAGCGAAACTCCGGCGGCGTGAGCGGCACACGGACGCACCGTGCTCCGGCCAGGCGCACGGCGGGCTCGTAGGAGTCATACGCCGGATCGAACACGATCACTTCCTCGCCGGGCCCCGCGACCGCCTGAATGCCCGAATAGATGGCCTCGGTGGCTCCGAGCGTCACCGTGATCTCCCGGTGCGGATCGAAGGTAAGTCCGTAACTCAGCGCGAGCTTGCGGGCGATGCCTTCGCGCAGTTCCGTGAGGCCCTCCATGGGCGCGTACTGGTTGTGCCCCTCGCGCATGGCCTGTCCCACGAGCTCCGCGAGCCGCGGGTCGATGTCGTAGTCGGGAAACCCCTGGCCGAGATTGAGCGCGCCGAGCTCGCGGGACCGGCGCGACACGACGGTGAAGATCGTCGTGCCGATATCCGGAAGCTTGCTGCGCCCCGGCGTCATCGGCGGCTCCGCGCGGTCACGACTCGCTTTCCGCCGCCGCGAGCGCCGCGCCGATCACGCCCGCCTGGCCGGCGAACTGCGCCGGGCGGATCTCGGCCTGCGAGCGCAGCAGCGGCTGGAAGTCCGAGAAGCGCTCGCTGATTGCCCCGCCCAGGATGAAGAGGTCCGGCCACAGCATCGCGTGCATGCGCTCCAGGTACACGTTCACCCGCTCGATCCACGCGCGCCAGTCCAGGCCCTCCACCGTCTTGACGTGCGCCGACGCCCATTTTTCCGCATCCATCCCGTTGAGCTCCATGTGCCCCAGCTCGGCGTTGGGGAACAGCCGTCCGTCAGTGAACAGCGCCGTGCCGATACCCGTGCCGAAAGTGAGCATGATGACAGTGCCTCGCACGCCCCGGCCGGCGCCGAGGCGCATCTCGGCGAGGCCGGCGGCATCGGCATCGTTGAGAAACAGCGCCGGTCGGTCGAGCGTGCGCCGCACCAGCGCCGCTCCGTCGGCGCCGATCCACGCGGGATCGACATTGGCGGCGGTGCGCGCCCTGCCGTGCTTGACCACGCTCGGGAAGGCGAGCCCGATCCGGCCGGTGGCCTCGGGCAGCCGCCCCGCGAGCGCCGCGATCACCGGCATCATCGCATCCGGCGTGGCCGGGCGGGGGGTCGGAGCGCTGATCAGCTCGCCCAGCAGTCTTCCGGCGCCGACGTCCACCACACCCGCTTTGATCGAGGATCCGCCCACGTCGATGCCCAGCAATTTTCCTGTCATTACTTCAGCCTCTTGGCCCTAGCCGTTCGTGCAGAGAGCTCGCAGGACCGGAGCGAGACGCAAGAGCGCACTCCGGCACCCGGATCGGATTCGTCAGACGTTCAGCAGCAGATGCTCGCGTTCCCAGGAGCTGATGACCTGCAGGAAGACCTCGTATTCGGCCTCCTTGACGATGGTGAACGCCGAGACGAACGCTTCCCCGAGTACCTCGACCAGCGGCTCGCAGCGCCTGAGCTCGCGCAATGCCTCATCGAGTGAGCGCGGCAGACCGAAGGGCAGCTCGTGCGCGCTGCCGGTGACCGGATCCGAGGGCTGCAGGCCCTGTGCCATGCCGAGGTACCCGCAGGCGAGCGATGCGGCGATCGCAATGTACGGGTTGGCGTCGGCGCCGCTCACGCGATTCTCCACGCGCCGGTCCTCCGGGTCCGACATCGGCACTCGCAGCCCGGCAGTGCGGTTATCGTAGCCCCAATGCACGTTGATCGGCGAGGACAGATAGCGGGTGAGGCGGCGGTAGGAGTTGACATTGGCGCAGAACAGCGCCATCGCCGCGGGCAGATACTTCTGCAACCCGCCGATGTGCGAGAAGAACAGCGGCGAGGGGGTGCCGTCGGCGCTGCTGAACACGTTGCGGCGTGTCTCGACGTCCACCACGCTCTGGTGGATGTGCATGGCGCTGCCCGGCTCCTTGGCGTGGGGCTTGGCCATGAAGGTGGCATACATCTTGTGCCGCAACGCCGCCTCGCGCGCCGTGCGCTTGAAGAGGAACGCCTGGTCGGCCAGGTCCATCGGATGGCCGTGGATGAGGTTGATCTCCATCTGCGCCGGCCCGTCCTCGTGGATCAGGGTATCGATCTCGATGTCCTGTTCCTCGCAGAACTGGTAGATGTCGTCGAACAGCGGATCGAACTCATTGACGGCGGCGATGCTGTAGGACTGGCGGCCGGGCTCGGCGCGTCCCGAGCGGCCCACCGGGGGACGCAGCGGATAGTCGGCGTCCTTGTTCTGCTCGACGAGATAGAACTCGAGCTCCGGGGCCACCACCGGCTCCCAGCCGCGCTGCGCATAAAGCTCGAGGATGTGGCGCAGCACGTGGCGCGGCGCCATGGTCACTCGCCGCCCGTCGGCGTAGAAGCAGTCGTGGATCACCTGGGCGGTGGGCTCGGCGGCCCAGGGCACACGCCGCACGGTCTTGGCGTCGGCCTTGAGAATGATGTCGATCTCCGCCTGGCTCATGGCCGCGGTGGTATCGGGCGGATAGTCGCCCGTGACGGTCTGCAGGAAGACGCTCTCGGGCAAGCGCATCCCGCCATCCTCGGCAAACTTCTCCGCCGGCATGATCTTGCCGCGCGCGATGCCGGCCATGTCCGGGATGATGGCCTCGACTTCGGAGATGCTGTTGTCGCGGAAGAACTGTCCGATCTCGCTCACCATTGGCCGACCTTTCACCGTGCGCGTGCACGGTCCCTGCACGCGGCGCCGAACATCGCGAACAGCGCGCGGGAAAACGGATTCTCCATGACCTTCCATTCCGGATGCCATTGCACCGCCAGCGCACACCGCGCGGCCCCCTCCACGCGAAACGCCTCGATCAGGCCGTCCGGCGCCCGGGCTTCGACGACAAGGCCCTGTCCCAGGCGCTCGATGCCCTGCCAGTGCAGGGAATTGACCCGCACCTGCCCCGTGCCCGCAAGAGCGCGCAGCACCCCTCCGGGCTCCAGGGTGACTTCGTGCGCCGGCCCGTATTGCACCTCCACGGGCTGGCTGTCGTCATCGCGGTGGTCCATGTGCCCCGGCACTTCATGCACCCTCTGATGGAGGCTGCCGCCGAAGGCGACATTGACCTCCTGGAACCCGCGGCAAATGCCGAGCACCGGCACGCCTTTCTCTACGGCCTTGCGAATGAGCGGCAACGTCGTGGCATCGCGGGCCGGATCGTGCAGGGTGCCAGGGACGCTGGGCGGCCCCGAATAGCGATGCGGCTCGACATTGGAAGGGCTGCCGGTGAACAGCAGGCCGTCCAGCCGCTCGACCAGCTCATCGAAGTGCAGCTCCTCGGCGAGCGCGGGGATCAGCAGGGGCAGGGCGTCCGCGGCGTCGAGCAGTGCCCGGGAATACTTCTCCCCCACCACATGAAAGGGGTGCAGCCCGATCATGCGACGGTCCGCGGGAAGGCCAATGAGGGGGCGCGCCGATGCCATGGAAGTGGGAGCTATTATACGGGGAGCACCATGCCTGCCGCCCACACCGCTTCGTATTATGCCGCTTCGGCCCATCCGGTCCCCCGCCGGGCACCGCTGGCCGGCGCGGTGAGCTGCGATGTGTGCGTCATCGGGGGGGGTATCGCCGGCTGCTCGGCCGCCCTTCACCTCGCCGAGCGGGGGTATTCGGTGGTGCTGCTCGAGCAGCACCACATCGGGTGGGGCGCCTCGGGGCGCAGCGGCGGCCAGGTCATCCATGGTGTCGCCTGTGGCCAAAACCGGCTCGAGCGACTGATCGGCGGCCAGGCATCCCGCGCCGTCTGGGATATCTCGACGGAAGCGCTGGCTCTGACGCGGCAGCTGATCAGCCGCTACCGCATCGACTGCGACTGGGCCGACGGATACATGCTCACCGCCATCAAGCCCCGGCACGACCGGGAGCTGCACGAGGAAATCGAGGAGCTGAGGACACAGCTGGCCTATCACAGCGTGCGGCACATGAACCGGGACGAGGTAAGTGCGACCCTCGCCACGAGGCGCTACCTCGGCGCGCTGTACGACAGCAACAGCGGCCATCTTCACCCCCTCAACTACACCCTGGGACTGGCTGCCGCCGCGGAGAGCCTGGGCGTGCGCATCCACGAGGGAACGCGCGCCGTGGGCTTCACGGCGACGCACGTGCGCACCGAGCACGGGGAAGTCAATGCCCGCCACCTGATCCTCTGCGGCAATGTCTACCTGGGCAAGACCGCCCCGCAGATCGCCTCGAAGATCATGGCGGTCGGCACCCATATCGTGGCCACCGCACCGCTCGGCGAGCGCCGCGCCCGCGCCCTGATCCTCAACAACGCGGCGGTGAGCGACATGAACTGGGTGCTCGACTACTTCCGGCTGTCGGCCGATCACCGGCTGCTGTTCGGCGGGCGGGTCAGCTATTCCGGGCTCGGCAACTTCGATGCGCGCAGGGCCACGCGCGCGCGCATGCTGAGGGTGTTCCCGCAGCTCGAGGACGTGGAAATCGAATACACCTGGGGCGGCTATGTCGACATCACCCTGAACCGCGCGCCGCATTTCGGCCGGCTGATGCCCAATGTGTACTTCCTGCAGGGTTTCTCGGGACACGGCATCGCGCTCACCGGCATCGCCGGCAAGCTGGTCGCCGAGGCGGTGGCGGGCGAAGCCGAGCGATTCGATGTCTTCGCGCGCATCCCGCACCGCGACTTTCCGGGCGGCGCGCTCGCGCGCCGCCCGCTGCTGGTGCTGGCGATGCTCTATTACCGGCTGCGGGACCTCCTTTAGAGCAGCTCGGCGATCTGCACCGCGTTGAGCGCCGCGCCCTTCAGCAGCTGATCCCCGGCCACGAACATCGCAATCGATCGACCGCTCGGGTCCGAGATGTCGCGACGGATGCGTCCGACGAGAATCGGATCGCCGCCCGAGGCATCCTTGGGCATCGGGAAATAGTTGCGCTCGGGATCATCGACCAGTTTCACGCCCGGCGCACCGCCCACGATGTCACGTACCTCATCCGGGGTGATCGGCCGCTCGCACTCGAAGTTGACGGCAATGGAGTGTGCGCGCAGCACCGGCACGCGCACGCAGGTGGCGGCGATGCGGATGCCTCCATCGCCGAAGATCTTGTGCGTCTCGTGCACAACCTTCATCTCCTCCTCGTTGTAGCCGTTCTGCGGGTCGATCCTGGAATTGTGGCTGAAGAGATTGAAGGCGTAAGGGTGCGGCAGCACGGTGGGCTGGTAGGGGCGCTCCTCGAGATACGCGCGGGTCGACTCGCGCAGCTCCTCCATCGCCGCCGCCCCCGCCCCGGAGGCCGCCTGGTACGTCGAGACGATCATGCGCCGGATGGGATTGACGCGGTGCACCGGCCACAGCGGCGTGATGGAGATGATGGTCGAGCAGTTGGGGTTGGCGATGATGCCCTTGTGGGCCTGGATCGTCTGCGGATTGATCTCGGGCACCACCAGCGGCACGGCCGGATCGCGCCTGAAGGCCGAGGAGTTGTCCACCACCACGGCACCCTGCTCGACCGCAAGGGGCGCAAAGCGCTTGGAGATACCGCTCCCGGCCGAGAACAGCGCGATGTCCACCCCTGGGAAGCTGTCCTCCCGCAGCTCTTCCACGGGAAGCTCCTGGCCGCGGAAGGGCAGCGTCCTGCCCGCCGAGCGCGCCGAGGCGAACAGGCGCAGCTTCGAGAGCGGGAAGCGCCGCTCCTGGAGGCAGCGGATCAGCTCGACGCCGACGGCCCCGGTGGCGCCGACGACCGCGACGACCGGCGAGGCGCCGGCGGAACGACCAGATGACATGTGCGAGCTCCAATTCTCAGGCAAGGTTTTTCAGGCAGAAAAAAGGCCCCGCGGCTGTGCCGGCGGGGCCTCTGGATCTTCGGACTTCCCGGGCGCCTCTCAGCGCACGCAGTCCCCCAGAGCCCCGCCGCCGGGCTTCTTGAGGGTAATCGTGCGCTTTTTCGGGAACATGGTGAGCCGAAGCTACCGGAAGCGCCGTGGACTGTAAAGCGGTGCCGTGAGGGGCCAGGCAAGGCCCGGGCACGCCGGGAGGGAAGCGGAAAATTCACGCCGGCGGCGATATCGCCGTCAGTATCCCCTGGAGGATGCGGATGGGGCTCGGCGGACACCCCGGCACCGCCACGTCCACCGGGATGACGTTCGACACCCGGCCGAGGGAGGCCGGGCATTCGCCGAGGAGGCCACCGGTGCAGCCGCAGTCCCCCAGCGCCACCACCAGCTTCGGGTCCGGCGTGGCCGCATAGACCCGCTTCAACGCCGCTTCCATGTTCCTCACCACCGGCCCCGTGACCAGCAGCAGGTCCGCGTGCCGGGGACTGGCGACGAAACGGATGCTGTGGCCTTCCAGGTTGTAATAGGGGTTGCCGAGTGCCTGGATCTCGAGCTCGCAGCCGTTGCAGGAGCCGGCGTCCACGTGACGGATGCACAGCGCCCTGCCGAGCGCCGCGGCGATCCTCTCGTCGAGCGCACTTCGCACGCGCAATGACTCGTCGGACGCCGGCGCCGGCTCCGACACCAGCCCGACCGATGCGATCTTGCGCAGCGTCTTCAGCATGACTAGAGATCCACGCCGCTGTAGGACAGGTTGAACGACTTGTTGATGAGCGGGAAGTCCGGCACGATGTTGCCCATGATGGCGTACTCCAGCGCCGGCCAGTTCTGCCACGACGGATCGTGAGGGTGGCAGCGTCGGATCGAGCCCTCAGGGCCCGCCTGCAGCGCAACGAGCACCGGTCCCCGCCAGCCCTCGATCAGGCCGACGCCGAATGCGCCATCGGCCGGCGTATCGACTGTTACCGCGCAGTCGCCTTCCGGCAGCTCCGACAGAAGCCGCTCCAACAGCCGGCCCGCCTCCCGCGCCTCCTCGAAGCGCACCGCCACCCGCGCGGCCACGTCCCCTCCCTGTTGTACGACCTTCGCAACCGGCAGCTCGGTGTATGGCGGACACGGCAGATCCACGCGGGCGTCCCGCGCCTGGCCGCTGGCGCGCCCCGCCAGCCCGATGACGCCCAGCCTGGCGGCCAGCTCCGGTAGCAGCCGGCCGGTGCCGGTGAAACGATCGCGCACGCCCTCGTGCTCCTCGTAGATAACGCGAAGCTCGGCGGTCTCGATGCAGACGGCACGCACCGCGTCGCTCAGCGCGCGTGCCGCCCCGGCCGCCAGGTCTGCCGCCATGCCCCCCGGGACGACGATATCGAACAGATAGCGCCGTCCGAATGCGGCCGCTACCGCCCGCAGCAGGTCCTCCTTGAGGCGGGAGAACTGCGCGAGCCCGAAAGCGAACCCCGCGTCATTGCCGAGCGCCCCCAGATCCCCGAGATGGTTGGCCAGGCGCTCGAGCTCGAGGCACACGGCGCGAAGCCAGACCGCTCGCCCCGGGAGCGCACAGCCGCTCATGCCCTCGAGCGCCTGGCAGTATGCCCAGGAAAACGCCACCGCCGAGTCGCCCGACACGCGAGCCGCCAGCCGATGGCCCTGCAGAATGGGCAACTCGGTGAAGCGCCGCTCGAGGCCCTTGTGCACGTAGCCGAGACGCTCCTCGAGCTTCAATACCTTCTCGCCCACCACCGAGAACCGGAAGTGCCCCGGCTCGATGGTGCCGGCATGCACCGGCCCCACGGCAATCTCATGAACACCCTCTCCATCCACTCGTATGAACTCGTAGGGTCTCTCATGACTCAGCCAGGGCCGCGCGTCCGGATCACTCGAGCGAACGCCCGACAAGTCGAACGCGGCCCGCTGCAGCCGGCAGGCGGCCGGAAAGACCCCCTGCAGGCCCGGATAGACCGGATCGGCGCCGGCGGGCAGCGCGAGCTCGACGAGCAGCATCCCGATGTCCGTGAGATATGCGCCACAAACGGTGGTCTGCCTCACCCCGTCCGAGGCCGCCGAGACCCACAAAGCCTGCAGAGCGCCGCCCGAGGCGGCCACGTCCCGCGCCACCGGCAACCACTCCTCGCGACCGGCGCGAAGGCCCCGTATCCCCGGCGCGCCCGCAACGGCCTGCGCCCTATCCCACCAACGCCTCAAGGGCATCGATCGCTCCCCCGGCGGCTCTCAGTGACTCGCATCGCTACCCGCCCCCGATCAGGTGCGCCGCCGCGCGATACCAGTGCGCCAGATACGGGGGGATGTACAGCCCGAGCAGCAGCACGATGGCGAGATGCGTGAACACCGGCAGCAGCGCGGGCGCATGCGGCAGACGGCGCCCGTTGGTCTCGCCGAACACCATGGGCTGCACCTTGGAAAAGATGCCCGCGAACGCCACTGCGAGCGCCGCCAGCAGGATGGGCGTCGCCCAGGGCTGCTCGCGCATGGCGGTCGTCAGGATCAGGAACTCGCTGGTGAACACCCCGAAGGGCGGCACTCCGAGGATGGCGAGCGAGCCGAGCATCAACCCCCAGCCGATGGTGGGCGAGAGCGTGATGAGGCCGCGGATGTGCTCCATGATCTGCGTGCCCGCCTTTTGTGCGGCGTGGCCCGCCGTGAAGAAGATCGAAGACTTCGTGAGCGAGTGCACCGTCATGTGCAGCAGCGCGGCGAAGTTGGCGATGGGGCCGCCCATGCCGAAAGCGAATGTCGCAATGCCCATGTGCTCGATGGAGGAGTAGGCGAACAGGCGCTTGATGTCACGCTGCCGCCACAGCAGAAGCGAGGCGAGCACGACCGACACCAGGCCGAAGCCCATGAGCAGCACGGAAGGCAGCCGCGAGTGCAGCGAGCCCTCCACCAGCACCTTGCTGCGCACGACCGCGTAAAGCGCTACGTTCAGCAGCAGGCCCGACAGCACGGCCGAGATCGGCGTCGGCCCCTCGGCGTGCGCATCCGGCAGCCAGCTGTGCAGCGGCACGAGACCCACCTTGGTGCCGTAGCCGATCAGCAGGAACACGAAAGCGAGCGCCAGCACTGTCGGCTCGAGCTGCGATTTGACGGCGTCGAGATGCGTCCAAAGCAACGCCGTCACGCCCTGGGCTCCGAGCACCTTCTCGGCCGCGACGTACAGCAGGATGGTGCCAAAGAGGGCCTGAGCGATGCCGACGCCGCAAAGAATGAAGTACTTCCAGCCCGCCTCCAGGCTCTGCGGCGTGCGGTACAGGGTCACCAGCAGCACCGTCGAGAGTGTCGCGCCCTCCATCGCCACCCACATCAACCCCATGTTGTTGGTCGTGAGCGCCAGCAGCATGGTGAACATGAACAGCTGATACATGCTGTGATAGAGGCGCAGCCGCCCCGGCGTCAGGCGGCCGTGATCGAGCTCGACACGCATGTACGGCCGCGAGAACAGCGCCGTAGTCAGGCCGACGAACGCCGTCAGCGCCACGAGGAACACGTTGAAGGGGTCGATGAAGAACTGCTCGTCCCCGAGCAGCAGATTGCCGTGGCGGATCACTTGGACCGTGAGCGCGCACGAGGCGAGGAACGTCGCCAGACTGAGCACCGCGTTGATCTCCGGCGCCCGGCGATGAGCCCCCGTGATCCCGAGCAGGGCCGCGCCCAGGACGGGAAACCCGAGCAGCAGCGCAAGCTCCATGTTATTCGCGCTCCTTCAGCGTCTCGAGATGATGCAGATCCAGGCTGTCGAAGCGCTCGCGGATCTGGAAGAAGAACACCCCCAGCACCAGCACGGCCACCAGCACATCGAGCGCAACGCCGAGCTCGACCACCATCGGCATGCCGTAGCTTGCGCTCATGGCGCCGAAGAACACACCGTTTTCCATCGACAGGAACCCCACCACCTGCGACATGGCTTTACGCCGGGTGATCATCATCAGGAAGGCGAGCAGCACGACGCTCACCGCGATGCCGATGGCACTGCGGGTGTCGGTGCTGGCAAGGCGCGTGATCGGCTGCGCCAGGGAGAAGGCGAACACCACGATCACCAGGCCCACGAGCATGGTGCCGGAGACTTTCAGCAGCGGCTCGGTATCCCAATAGACCCCGAGCCTGCGGATCAGCCTGTGCAGCAGCCACGGCAGGAACGCCACCTTGAGCACCAGAGTCAGTGCGGCCGAGACGTACAGATGCTCCTCTCCCGTGCGCCAGGCGAGCAGCAGGGTTGCCGCGACGAGCACCGCACCCTGCAGGGCGTAGAGGTTGACGAGCGTGACCACGCGCCGCTGCGAGAGCATGGCGAAGGACAGCAGCAGCAGCAGCGCCGCGCAGGTATCGAGCAGCTGTTGTCCCAGGGGAAGGTGTGTCATCGCTCAGGCCCTAAGCAGCACGTGCACCAGAAGCCCGAGCACCGCGAACAGGAAGGCCGTGCCGAGGAACTCCGGGATCCGCATGACCCGCATCTTGGCCGACACCGTCTCGATCAGCGCCAGGGCGAAGCCGGCGGCGGCGAGCTTCGCCGCGAGCGCGGGGATCGCCACCAGAAGCCCTTCCGGACCGATGTGCCCCGTCGCCACCCCCCAGGGGAAGAACAGCGCGAAGCCGATGCAGACATAGTTGAACAGCTTCAGCTGCGCGGCCCATTCCATCAGCGCCAGATGGCGGGCCGAGTACTCGAGCACCATGGCCTCGTGGATCATGGTGAGCTCGAGGTGCGTGGCGGGATTGTCGACGGGGATGCGCGCGTTCTCCGCCAGCAGCACCAGGATGAAGGCCACCGCGCTGAAGGCAAGGCTGGGCGAGAGGCCGAGATGCCCCGAGGCGAGGTGCCCGGTGATCACCGGAAGCGCCGTGCTCGAGGAGATGAGCGAGGCGACGAAGATCACCATGAGCAGTGCTGGCTCGGCGAGAAAGCCGACCATCATCTCGCGGCGCGCGCCCAGCGTGCCGAACGCGGTACCGACATCCATCGCCGCCAGCGTCATGAACATGCGCGCCGCCGCGAACAGCCCTACCAGGGCGATGGCGTCCGCCGATACGACCAGCGGCAACCGTGTGCCCATCGACGGGATGATGCCCGCGGCGAGCACCATCGTGCCGAAGACCACGTAAGGGGCGATCCGGAACAGCGGCGAGGCATTCTCGGCGATCACCGCTTCCTTCTGAAAGAGCTTGCGCAGGCTCCGGTAGGGCAGCCAGAGGCTCGGTGCACGCCGATTCTGCAGCCAGGCGCGGCATTGGTTCAGCCAACCGAGGAACGCGGGCGCCGCCGCGAGCGCCGCCGCCATCTCGAGCACCTGGGTGATCCAGTCGATCGCCTTCATGAGATCAGCGCCACCGCCAGCAGCACCAGCAGGGTTGCGAAGCTGTAGAGCAGGTACACCGAGATGCGCCCCTGCTGCACGCGGGCTGCGATGTTGGCCAACCGGCCGACGGCGCCCGAAATCGGCTCATAGATCAACCGCCAGATCCGCTCCCGAATGGCGATGCGATAGCGGGGCTCGCGGTCGGCCGGCTCGGGCAGCTCCCGCTCGATCTCGAAGAACGGCTGGAACAGATGCCGGATCGGCTGACCGAAGCCCTCCGCGGTATCCTGCATGCGCGCCGTGACAGCGCCGAACCCGCAGTCCCAGGCCGGCCCCCGCCGTACGCGCTGGCGATACGCGAGGCGCACGACGAGCACGGTCAGGAGCACCACTGCGGCGGTGGCCGTCAGAAACACCAGCGGTCCGTAGGACACCGGCCGGCCGGGCACGGGCGCGAGCAGCCACCAGTGGGGCGATGCCTGCGGGACGACCGCCCCGATCAACTGTCCCGTGACGGCCCCGAGCGCCCGGATCACCTGAAGCGGGAACAGGCCGAGCGCCAGACAGCCGAGGGCGAGCCAGAGGAGACCGAAACGCTCGAGCAGGCCGCAGTCGTGCGCTCGGACGAGGGACGGCTCGCGTGGCTGGCCGAGAAAGATGATCCCGTAGAACTTCACCATGACGTAGCCGGCAAGCGCGGCCGCCAGCACGAGCAGTGCCATGCCCATCGGGATCAAAAGGTTCACGAACGCGTGCGGCAGATGGCCCGCGAACAGGAACGACTGCAGCAGCAGCCACTCCGACACGAAGCCGTTGAGCGGCGGAAGACCCGCGATCGCGAGCGTCCCGATGAGTGTCAGCCACGCCACCCAGGGCATGCGGTGGATGAGTCCCCCCAGTCGACCGAGATTGCGCTCACCGGTGGCGTGCAGCACCGAGCCCGTGCCGAGAAACAGCAGGCTCTTCATGAACGAGTGGTTGAGACAGTGATAGAGCGTGGCGAGCAGCGCCAGCGCCGCCACCGCCTTCATTCCCGAGCCCGCGAACACGATCGTCAGACCGATTCCGGCGAACACGATGCCGATGTTCTCGACGGACGAGTAGGCGAGCAGGCGTTTCATGTCCGTCTGCACCGCCGCGAACAGTACCCCGTAGAAGACCGTGAACAGCCCGAGAATGAGCGGCGCGAGCCCCCACCACCACACCGGGCGGCCGAGCAGATCGAGTCCCACCCGCAACATGCCATAGACGGCGGTCTTCAGCATCACGCCGCTCATGAGCGCCGAGACCGGCGAGGGCGCCGCCGGGTGCGCATCCGGCAGCCACACGTGCAGCGGCACCAGCCCCGCCTTGGCCCCGAAGCCGACGAGCGCCAGCAGGAACGCCACGGCCGCCCAGCCCGGCGAGAGGTGCGCCGCACGCATGGCATGAAAGGTGAAGAGCCAGCTGCCCCCCTGCAGCACTCCGAAGCAAAGCAGCAGGCAGAGTGCTCCCACGTGCGCCATCAAGAGATAGAGAAAGCCCGCGCGGCGGATCTCCGGGATGCGGTGCTGGGTGGTGACCAGAAAGTACGACGAGAGCGCCATCGCCTCCCAGGCGACGAGAAACCCGTAAGCGTCATTGGCGAGCAGCACCCCGCCCATGCTGGCGAGGAACAGGTGGTACTGCAGGCAAAGGAGCCCGGGAAGGGCGCCCTCTCCCTCTCTGAAATAGCCGCCGGCAAACACCGAGATGCCGAAGGAGGAGGCGCCGAGCAGCAACAGGAACAGGCTCGAGAGCGGATCGAGCCGCAGATGCACCGGCAGCTCCGGCAGACCGACCGGCAGGATGAGCCGCTCGGTGCCGCCCAAGAGCAGGCTCGCCCCGGCGAGAACCGCCAGTCCCAGCCCGAGCACCGCCCCCAGCGTAAACAGCGTCCGGCCGGCGAACCGTACGCTCCCCGGGCGCAGCAGCCCCGCGAAGCCAACGAGCACCCAGCCGCAGAGCAGCGCGACGCAGCCAGTCAGGAGCGATGGGGAGGACGTGATCACAGGTGCAACAGCCGGTGCATCGTATTATCATTGCATACATCTCAAATGTGAAGCAGATTGCACTCCGTGCCCCCCGAAGCGCGTACCGCCCGACTGACGATACTGATCGATCCGCGAAAGAAAGCCGTGTTCGAGCGGCTGTGCGCCGAGGAGGACACCACACCCTCCCAGGTCGTGCGGCGTCTGATCCGCGCCTATATCGAGGAAAGACAGGGCAGGCCCTGGCGTTCGGACGAGGAGGCCGGCCCGGACGGCGAGCCCCGGAGCACCCCTCAGGGCAGGCGCAGCTCGAAACAGCGGTGAATCCTGGGGTTGCGCTCGAAGTCACGCGGCAGCGTGGCCGCCGATACGTCGTGCACCGCGTAGCGCTGCTGCACTGAAGCGTCCATGCGGAAGCGCTGCGCGTTGGTCGAGAACACCAGCAACCCTGAGGGGGAAAGCAGCTGCATGCATGCCTCGATCAGCGAGGCGTGATCGCGCTGCACATCGAGCACGCCCTCCATGCGCTTGGAATTGGAAAACGTCGGAGGATCGAGAAAGATCAGATCGTAGCGCCCGCGCCCCCTCGAGCCGTCCCGCAGCCACGCCAGGCAATCGGCCTGGATGAGTTCGTGGGGCCCGCCGGCGGGAAAGTTAAGCTCGAGGTTGCGCTGCGCCCAGTCGAGATAGGTCCTCGACAGGTCCACCGAAGTGGTCTCGGCCGCCGCACCCGCAGCGGCATACACGGTGGCCGTACCCGTGTAGGCGAACAAGTTGAGAAAGCGGGCACCGCAGGCCGAGCGCCGCAGCCGTTCACGGGTGAGCCGGTGATCGAGAAACAGCCCGGTGTCGAGGTAATCGCCGAAGTTCACCAGGAATCTCAGCCCTCCCTCGCCCACCACGTGGAACTCGGCGTGGCCGCCGTGCTTTTCATACTGCTCGCCGCGGCGGGTGCGGCGGCGCAGGCGCACCTTGATCCGCTCCCTCGGCACACCGCTCGCCTCCGGGAGGCTCGCGAGCGCCTCCGCGCGGCGACGGCGAACCGCTTCATGCTCGATATCCGCCGGGGCGGCGTATTCCTGCACGTACAGCCAATCCTCCTCCTGCGGCTGCACCGTCCGGTACAGGTCGATGGCGAAGGCGTACTCGGGCATGTCTGCGTCGTAGAGCCGGTAGCACGAAACACCCTCGCGCTTCGCCCAGCCTCTCAAGCGCCTCATGTTCTTCTCGAGCCGGTTCGCGAACATGCGCGCCCCCGGTGTCTCGCGCAGCGAGCTCTCGGGCCTCGCCAGGGTGCCCGGCTGGCGCAGGCTCCCCGGCTCGACGGTCATTCTGAGCAGCCGGCACTCGATCGCCCCATTCCACAGGGCGTGCGTGCGTGCCGCGCGGATGCCCAACTCCATGCCGAGTTGCGGCGCACCGGTCAGCACCGCCGCCTGCCAACCGGGGAACCGTTCGCGCAGCACCGCGCCAAGCTCCCGGTGCACCGCGCGGGCGGCTTCCAAGTCCCCCAACCTGACACCATAAGGAGGGTTGGTGCAGATGAGGCCACGCCGGGAATCGCTTCCTTCGGCCGGCGCCGCCTCCGCGAGCGGACACACCTCGAAGCGCACCCACTGCCCGACTCCCGCGCGTTCCGCATTGGCTCGCGCAACGCGCACTGCGGCCGGATCGCGATCCTGGCCACGGATGATCACCGTGGGCGCCCGCCCCGCCAGGCAGCGGGCCTCGGCCGCCTCCCGTACGCTGCGCCACAGCGCCTCATCGTGTCCGCGCCAGCCGAAGAACCCGAAGTACTGCCGGTGAAGTCCCGGCGCGCAGTGCGCCGCGATCAACGCCGCCTCGATCGCCAGGGTACCCGAGCCGCACAGTGGATCGAGGAATTGCGCCCCGGATGCGGCGAGCCTCGGCCAGCCGCTGCGCTCGAGCACACCGGCGGCCACGTTCTCCTTCAGCGGCGCCTCGCCTGCGGCTCCCCGGTAGCCGCGCCGATGCAGACTCTCGCCCGACAGGTCGATCGACAGGGTGATCGCCGCCCCGTGCGCGTGGGCGTGCACACGAACGCCAGGCCTGTCAAGAACCACGTCGGGCCGCATGCCCGTCGCCTCGCGCAGAGCATCGACGATGGCATCCTTCAGCTTCAGTGCGCCGAAATGGCTGTGGGCGATGGTCGGATGTCGGCCGCTGAACTCGCAGGCGAGCGTCGCGTTCGGCTTCAGCAGCGCCTGCCAGTCGATGGAACGTGCGCTCCGGTAGAACGCCGCGGTATCCGCAGCCTCGAAACGCGCGATCTCGAGCAGCACCCGGTTGGCGAGCCGCGATTCCAGGCAGGCGCGGTAAGCGCTCTCCAGCGTGCCGCTGAAGAACACCATGCCCGATCGCTCACGGACCTCCCCGGCACCCAGCGCGGCGAGTTCCGCCGCCAACAAGTCGCCGATGCCCCGGGGGGCGGTCGCCAGAAGACGCAGCGTGCTCATTTCGTGATGGTCAGACGGTCCCGGATGGCAAGCAACACATCGTCGCGCGATACCTCACCGAGCATCACGTGGCGCCACTGTCCCGGCGTGACAGGCAGTGTCCCCACCTTCTCACGCAGGAAGCCGTCGAGCGCCTCGGTGAGCGACATGTCCGGCGAGAGCGTCTCATTCACCGGCTGGGCGATTTCCCCGACCGGCACATCCCAGCCGACCTCGCCCTTTCGCAGCCGCAGCAGCACCTCGCGGGGCCTGAACCAGGCGACGAGCTCGCCGCCCTCGGTCACATAGACCCGCCGCACCGTACGCCTCGTGAGCTGGCCGAAGACCTCGGACAGCGGCGTCTCCCGCGGCACCACTACCGCAGCGGGCTTCACCAGCGCCTGCACGGTGTGCAGGCGCCAGTCATCGCCGTGCTCGGCAGCCATTGCGTGATCCAATGTGGCCTGATACACCGACTTGCCGTGCCGATAGACCTTGGCGGTGTAGTGCGCGGTGACGCAGGTCAGCATCAGCGGCAGCACTACATTGTAATCGAGCGTCATCTCGAAGATCATCAGGATGGAGGTGAGCGGCGCCTGTGTGGTGGCCGCGAGAAAACCGCCCATGCCGATCACGCCGTAGGCGACGGGCTGGGTGACGATGTGCGGCATCAGGTCCTGCAGCACGCCGCCGAACAGCGTGCCGAGCGCCGCCCCGATGAACAGCGATGGTGTCAACACGCCGCCCACGCCGCCGGAGCCCACGGTGGAGGCGGTGGCCAGCACCTTGGCGAGCAGGATCGCGAGCAGCCCCCAACCGAAGACCTGCCCGAGCAGGATGTGGCTCACCACGCTGTAGCCGTTGCCCCAGACCTGGGGGATGAAGATCGAGATGATCCCGACCGCCATGCCACCGAGGGCAAGCTGCCCGTACAGCGGCAGTTTCAGCCTGACGAACTTCGCCTTGGCGAAATCGAGCAGCGTAAGGAACGGCGGCGCCAGATGTCCGAGCATCACGCCGAGCAGGACGAACAGGATCAGCTCCCAGTTCGCGACCGCCGCGACGTGCGGCACATCGAACACCTTCCCGAAGTGCACCACCCGGTGCATGGTCGCATTGGAGATCACCGAGGCGATGACCAGGGGGCCGAAGCTCTCCATCGACATCGAGCCGAGCACGATCTCGGACGCGAATAACGCGCCCGAGATGGGCGCGTTATAGGCCGCGGCGATGCCGGCAGCCACGCCGCAGGCCACCATGAGCCTCAGCCGCGGAATCGGCGCGCGCGCGAGCAGGCCGATCCTCGAGCCGAGCATGGCGGCGAGCTGCACCATCGAGCCCTCGCGCCCGATCGAGCCTCCGGACGAGATGGTGAGCATCGAGCCCAGGCTCTTCAGGATCGAGCCGCTGAAGCCGATCCGGCCGTCACCCACCTTCACCGCCTCGATGTAGTCGACGGCCCTGGAGGAGACGAGCCTGCGTCTGAGGAACAGCAGCACCCCCCCGGCGAGCACTCCCCCGACCGCGGGCATCAGCAGCCGGTGCCACCAAGGCAGCTTCAGCGCCACGGCCACCAGACCCGAGCCGTGCTCGGAGTGTGGCCAGTAGCCGCTGAACAGGCGCACACAGAGGCGGATGCCGAGGCGGAACGCCACACTCGCCAGAGCTCCGGCGATTCCCACTAGGGCGGCCCAGAAGACCACGCTGGCGAGGTCCTCGTGACCGAACAGGATCACACGCAGCCGTGTCAGGAGCGACAGCGGGGCACGTGCCGATTGACGGGCCTGGGGCTTGGAGCTCATGTCGACCCGGGGTGCGGACTTGGTCCTTGGCGTGGGATTATGCCGAAAGTCCGGCGCCGAAGCGCCCCGGAAGCTCGCTAGACAAATTCCAGAAAGTCTCCTAGCCTTTGGCCACGCCCAGCAAGAGCTGATCCACCGTCACCGTAGGAGAGCCACCGTGACCTTTTCACTTCCCTCGCTTCCCTTCTCACCCGGCGCGCTTGCCGCCCGGGGCATGTGCCAGGAAACCCTGGAGCTGCACCACGGCAAGCACCATCAGGGCTATGTCACCGCGCTCAATGGGCTGGTGGACAAGAACGATGCCCTCAAAGGCAAAAGCCTGGAGGACATCATCCGCCTGGCTCACGGCCGCGATGATCTTGTCCCGGTGTTCAACAACGCCGGGCAGCATTGGAACCACAGCCTGTTCTGGAACTGCCTGTCGCCGGAGGGCGGCGGCATTCCCGGGAGCCTCGAGAAGAAACTGACCGCCGACTTCGGCGGCGTCGACAAGTTCAAGGAGCAGTTCAAAGCGGCCGCTCTCGGCCAGTTCGGCTCCGGGTGGGCCTGGCTGATCCTCGGCACCGAGGGACGGCTGAAGATCACCAAGACCGGCAATGCCGGCACGCCGATGGCCACGAGGGAAGGAAAGGCGCTGCTGGTGATCGACGTGTGGGAGCACGCCTACTACATGGACTTCCGCAACCGCCGCGCCGACTTCGTGGACAATTTCCTCGCCAAGGTGGCGAATTTCGAGTTCGCCGCCGCCCAGCTCGCCGCAGCCTGAGCCCATCATGCACTGCCTGGGGACGTCGCTGCGCGGCGCCTCCCCGGGGCAGCCCGCCCCGCCGGCCCCGGCGAGGAGGAGGCGGTCCGCCCGGGTTTGCAACCCGGGCGCGTACCGCGAGGCACCAGCCTCGGGAGCCTTGCCGCAACTGCGCTCGCTGCGGCTCGAACGTACGGGCGGCGATCTGAGCGCTCAGATGCGCCGCGCGGGGGACCTGTCCCCGGCGCTCCCCTGTCGGTCAGGCTCCGGGCTTCTGTAATCCGGCGCGCACGACCAGATCGAGCCGCCCGGCATACGGATCCGGCTCGACCACCGGCCCGTGATCGGTGAAATTCATCAACCGGTCCGATCTGACGCGGTAGCGCGGCCACGCCGGCTCGCCACGCGGGTCCGGCCGGCCGGTGCGCGCGAACGCCACCCAGTATCGCTGCATCGTGACAGCCATCGATTCGTCGGCGGGCGATGTCAGAGCGCCGTAACGCGCCCGGACGGTGTCGAAAACGAACGGAATCTCGGTCGCATGCCAGGCGCCCCACCACTTTCCGCGCATCGAAGTGGGGATGTAGGAGTAGCGGTACTCGTACACCGGCTGCCCGCGCGCCGAGAGAATCCGGGCAATGGCACGTGCCGGCTCGAGCATCCACAGCGCGCCGCCGACCTCGGCGGAAACCTGCTGCAAGGAGAGCGTACCGCTCGGATCGAAGGCCGCCCGCGCCGCGGCGGCGTACCTGCCGAACCGGGCGAACAGCGCCGAAAGCGTCTTGGCGTGCGTCCAACCCAGGTCGGCACTGTTGGTGCCTATCATCACCGGCACGCGCGCGCCCATGCCCTTGGCGTATTGCCGCACGGGAGGTCCGAAGTACAGGCTGTCATCGACCACCGGACCGCCGACGTAGCCGCTGATGTTCGCCCGCGTCAGCATGTTCACCCCATCGAGCACCTTGGCCGCCGGCAGGGCGCGCAGCGCCGCGAGCGCCTTCATCCCCTGGCCGGTGATGCCCAATTGCCGCGCGAGACGCACTCCGTTCGCCTCCGCGCAGTGCGGGCCGCCGGTGAGCGGACGGTCCGGTCCGAGCCAGCCGGCGCCGCCGCCGGACTCGATGATCGCTTTCTGAAAGAGGCCCCGCGCGCGGGGCGTAATCAGCAGCGCGTTGACCGAAGCGCCACCGGCCGACTCTCCGAACAGCGTGACGTTGTGCGGATTGCCGCCGAAGGCGGCGATGTTGTGCCGCACCCACCGAAGCGCCGCAATCTGGTCCATGAAGCCGAAATCGCCCGCCGGCAAGTCATGATGCACCAACGCCGGAAAGGCGAAGAAGCCGAAGTTTCCGAGCCGGTAATTGAAGCTCACCAGCACCACGCCGCGGCGCGCGAATGAGGCGCCGTCGTATATCGCGGGCGATGTGCCACCATCGACATCCCCGCCCCCCGAGATCCACACCATCACCGGCAGAGGCTTGCGGGAGAAGTGCGCGGGACGCCAGACATTGACATACAGGCAGTTCTCGCTCGGGCGCGTGCGCAGCGGCGCCATGTCTCCCGGGGTGGGCCGCTGCATGCAATCGGGACCGAACGTGAGCGCCGGGCGCACGCCCCGCCAAGGCTTCGGCGGCTGCGGGGCGGCCCAGCGCAGCGCGCCTTGCGGTGGCGCGGCGTAAGGGATGCCCTTGAAAGCGATGACACCGTTCCCGGGCGCCCCGCGCACCCATCCGTACTGGGTTCGCACTGTCAAGGGGGCCTGCGCCGCACGCGCCACCCCGCCCAGCAGGCCCAGCGCCACAATCCATGCCGCGCCGCCCGCGCGCAAGGCCTTCGCATCGCTCATCGCACCTGCGTCTCTTGCCATCCGGCCACCTCCGGCCCGCGCACGACTCAGGGCACCCTGAGTCCGAGGCCTGCAAAGAACTCGCGCATCGCGCCCATCCCCGCAGTCAAGTCGAGCGCCTTGCTCGCCACCCATTCGTCATTGAAATACGTCGAGGCGTAGCGCTCGCCCTGGTCGCAGAGGATCGACACCACCGAGCCGCTCTCGCCCTGCGCGGCCATCTCCGTGATCAGCTGCGCGCAGGCCCAAAGGTTCGTGCCGGTCGAGCCGCCGCAGCGCCGCCCGAGCCGCTCGCTGAAAACCCGCGCGGCGGCGATGCTGTCGGCATCGCGCACGACGATCATGCGATCGACCGCCTCGGGAATGAAGGACGGCTCGACACGCGGCCGGCCGATGCCCTCGATGAGGCACTCGCAGCGCTCGAGCGTCAGGGTGCGCCGATCGGCGAAATAGCGGTGGAAGACCGAGCCCTCCGGGTCGCTGACGCAGACCTCCGTCGCGTAGTGGTTGTAGCGCACGAACCGGCCGAGTGTCGCGGAAGTCCCCCCCGTGCCCGCCCCGCACACGATCCAGCGCGGCACCGTGTGCCGCTCCTGCCTGAGCTGGTGAAAGATCGACTCCGCGATGTTGTTGTTGCCGCGCCAGTCGGTGGCGCGCTCTGCGTACTTGAACTGGTCCATGTAATGGCCCCCGACCTCCCTCGCCAACTGCTCGGCTTCCTGGTAAACAGCCCCGGGATCGTCGGTGAAATGGCACTGTCCGCCCTGAAACTCGATGGCGGCGATCTTCTCGGCCGCGGTCGCCCGCGGCACCACCGCG
>JAJZLX010000409.1 GCA_021850555.1 Pseudomonadota bacterium
GTCTCGGAAGTCGTGCCGATGACCGATGAGATTTCCGATCACCTGCGCCGCGGCGGTGACGATGATGCCGCCTTGAAGGCGCTGATGGGCGAGGCGGCGAACGGCTTCATGGGCCATCGAGCGATGGGCTACGCGCTACGCGGGATCACGGATCCTCTTGCCATGCAGATCAGGGTTGGCAGGGCCCTGCCGTGCCGCAACGCCACCGAGAAGAGATGGGTCGACCGCGTGCTCGAGGCGCTCGATCACCTCAAGGCCACCTGAACCCCCGGAAGGGTCAATACGCGCCGCGCTGGTGGTTTCAACCGTGGCAGCGGGGCTGCGCCCTGCAGTTCTGTACTGATTCGGTGAGCACCTTCGCGCTGCGAACGCCGCGCATAGGGGCTGTCCTCTCCCAGGACATGCCCGTAGCGGGCCGCGCAGCCCGCAGGGCCCGGGCTGCGGAGAAGGGGTTATGCAATGGCAAGACCTCTTCGTGCACGTGTATTGGGGACCTGCGGTCTTCTGGCCGCTGGCGCTCGCGCTCGCGGCGCTCGATATCGCCGGGACATGGGCGGTTGGACGAGCGGTGCGCATCAGCGCTCCTGGCGCCGGACTCGGTCCGGTCCGGTTGCACAGCCGTCCATGGCTCTCCTGGCGACGGCGTCTGTGGATCGAGGTGGCGATTCTCGCCACGTTTCCAGTGCTCTCCGTTCTGCGCGGTGCCGATCATCCGACGGCCGCGCTCATCTGGTTCTTGGCCTCCCAGTTTGTGATCACGCTCGTCTCGGTTGGGCCGGTACTCGCTCGCGCGCTCACGATGCTTCACCATGTGCGCCGCGGAGGCGCTCGTCCCGCAGCGCCGACCCGGGGTCTGCGGTCGGCACGGGGGTACTGAGGCATGAGCAATCCGCTCTCAAGCCTGATCGAGCGTATGAGTGGGCGGTTAAAGGCTGCCGCTCGCATCTCCACCCGCAGGGCAGGTCCGCTCGCCGACCTCGAGCGGGTGGTGCTGTACAAGTACCTGGCTTCCCGCGTGCGCGCCGGTCACGATGTGGGTACCTCGCTCGAGAAGCTCCTCGCGACGGCTTACTTGCGCAAAACCGCGCGGCTCAAAGCCGTGCTGACCATTGCGATCCAGCGGTTTCGCAACGGCGCGAAGCTCGCGGTAAGCCTGCAGGGCTATATCCCGCCGATCGAGCACCTGATGGTGATGACGGGTGATCAATCGGGGTCGCTCCCGGTGACGCTCGCGCAGCTCGTGGACTCGATCATGCGCGATCGCAAGATGCGCCGGCAGTTCAGGAAATCGCTCACGCCATCTGTGTTGCTCCTCGTTTTCGGCGTAGCGGCGATCTTCGGTGTCGCGCTCTACGTGGTGCCGCAATACCGGGGGATCGTGAACCCGGGAGAGGTGCACGGCCTTGCCGCCGCGGTGTTCTCGGTGGCAACGCCCGTCGGAATCGCAGGGCTCGTCACGATGATCGGGCTTCTCTTTGGCTTCGCAATCTGGCTTGCCCGCGCCGCCCGTACCGTGGATGCGCCGTGGCGGCGCTGGATCGAGAACATCCCGAATTCACCGTTCGCGTTCTACCGCGATTGGATGTCGCTCATTTGGCTGCGCATGCACCTCATCATGCTGAAGGCCGGCGTCTTGGAGCGCGAAGCGCTCCAGGCCGCAATGACGAATTCGACGCCCTGGCTCGCCCGACGTCTCGCACTCGTCAAGCATCACATCGAGCGCAGCGGCAAGAAGCTCCCGGCAGCGCTGGTTGCCACCTACGATGCGACCAATTTCCCGGCCCCTCTGCTGATCGAGGAGATTGAGCAATCGGGTGACGTGGCGGACACCTCTGGAGCGCTCGAGAAGGCCCTTGCCGTCTGGGAAGAAGAATTTGTGGAGACGGCCGAGACGAACCTTCGGGTGATCTCGGCCGCAATCAAGTTCGCGGTGTACGGGATGCTGTTTCTCATCGCGGGCGCCATTGGGAGCCTGATTCTCGTCGTACTGCACCAGTCGCTCGCCCACACGAACATGATGTTTTGATCACCAACCGCCCCGTAGGAGGCATTTTCCATGAGTATCGGCGATATCATCTTCTACATCATCCTGCTCGGTGTCATTGCCGCGATCATCGCGGCCGTGGTGCACTATGGCGGCGACATCCATACCGCGTCCAATGTGCAGGCCGATGTCAATGACACATCGGCGCTCGTTGCGGCGGTCGAGAAGACCTACAACGGCTATTCGAACTACGCGAATCTCACCGACGCCGACATGATCAGCGCGCAGGCCGTGCCGACCGCAATCACGCAGGCGAGCACAACGTCGTTGCAGAACGTGTTCGGTTATCCGTATACGCTTGCGGAGGACACGAACAATCCGAACGCCTTCGACCTCACGGACGAAGTGCCAAACGATGCGTGCGCGGCCATTGTGAATTCCGTGATGAAGGACATCACGTCGCTCACGATCAACGGGACCGCGGTGACGCTGCCGGTCACGGACCCGGCGACGATTGGTCAGGCGTGCGGGACCACGGATCCCTCGACGATCGTGGAGGTGTACTCGGGCATGTAGTGTGCTGCGTCGGGGGTGCCATGAGCGCCCCCGGCGCACACCGCCCGAGGCGCATATGCTCGGACTTCTCCTGTTGGCCGTAGCGCTCGCTGTCCTTGCCGGTCTCGCGGCGGTGGCGCAACCGCATGCCGGGAGCGTGCCCACGACCGCACTCGCCGATGCACTTGCCCGGAACTGCCTCGCGGTTTTCGAAGCACCCGGTGAGACGGAAGCCATGACGCTTCCCGACGGCGTGTCGATCTCTGCTACGAGCGCATCTTGCTCGGTTCAGGCCCCCTATGGGGCGCTCACTCCAAATACGCTCGCCGCATCAGGCAATCTGATCGGCGGCGTCTGGACGATCCAGTCGGCCAGCGGGCGGTACGTCGTCCAGGCTGTCATCACACTGTAGAGAGAATCCTATGGGCGCAGCCGAATTCATTCTGCTCATTGCCGCAATGGTGGGCGTTGCGATCATGCTCCCGAGCATGGTCGGCATGCAGCACCAAACATTTTCCGATCAGGTGGCGCAGGTTGAGGCGGGGCAGCTCGCCACGATCACGGATGCCGCGCTGCAGTATGAGTACGGGTACATGGCCTCGCTGTCCGCCCCGGGCAGCACGCACACGGTGTCCGTCCAGACCTTGATCCAGCAGGGCTATCTGCCGCCGGGGACGTCGGCGGTGGACGCCATGGGCGACCCCATCTCAGTGGAGTATCAGGCCGACTCGAGCGGTAATGTGACCGGCTATGTGGTCGCGCAGGGCAATTACCGCTACCCCGACCCCGATGCCGGGCAGATTCTGCTGGATCTCGGAGACCGCGGCGGGTATGTGCCCGAGGTGCCGGTCGCTGGACAGGTGGCCGGCACGATCTATGGTACGGGGCGCACCTGGCAGGCCGCGGCGCCGGCCGGCATCAATCCGGGCAGTATCGACGTGCGCGTGGAGAGCAATGCCGCGCAGCAGGCGGATGACTCGCGCTTCCTGTGGCGCGTGCCCGCACCCACTGCGGCAGGCAATACGATGGACACGCCCTTGATCCTCGGCGCCGTGGAGACGCCGGGCGCGGTGTGCAGCAATACCGGCGCCATCGCGCAGGACGGGACGGGAGCGCTGGTGTCCTGCCAGGGCGGTACCTGGCAATCGGTCGGCGGCGGGCACTGGCGCGCCCCGGTCGCGACCTTCGCAGCGCTGCCGGGATCCGGAAACCAGGACGGGGATGTGCGCCTGACGCTGGATACGGACCGGGCGTTCGCGTGGAACGGGGGCTCATGGCAGGCCCTCGCCGTGAACCAAAACGGTAATCTGCACGTGCCGGGCCACTTGTACGCGGAGAACGGTCAGGTTTCGACGTCGATCGGGTGCGATGGCCATGCTGACATGTCCATCGGGGACATCAACGCAA
>JAJZLX010000125.1 GCA_021850555.1 Pseudomonadota bacterium
GCGATGCGCAGCTCGTCGCGCTGCCGGAGAACTTTGCGTTCATGGGCCTGCGCGATGCCGACAAACGCGGTGTGGCTGAGTCCGACGGCAGCGGCCCCGTGCAGGATTTTCTCGCGGAAACCGCCCGGCGCCTCGGGCTGTGGATCGTGGCTGGCACGGTGCCTCTGCGTGGCGCGTCGGATGGTCGCGTGGCGGCGGCCTGCCTGGTGTACGACGAGCACGGTGCGCGGCGAGCGCGTTATGACAAGATTCACTTGTTCGATGTTCAGGTTCCCGGGCGGGAGGAGAGTTATCGCGAGTCCGCTCACCTCGCCCCCGGTGTGACCCCCGTGGTGGTCGACACGCCGGTGGGACGTCTCGGTCTGACAGTATGCTACGACGTGCGTTTCCCTGAACTGTTCCGCCAGCTGAGCGCCGCCGGGGCGCAACTGTTCAGTGTGCCCTCCGCGTTTACCGAACCCACGGGGCGCGCGCACTGGGAGACCCTGGTGCGCGCGCGCGCCATCGAGAATCTTTGCGCGCTGATCGCTCCTGCGCAGTCCGGGTTCCATCCCAACGGCCGAGAGACCTATGGCGACTCGCTCATCGTGGATCACTGGGGCCGGATTCTCGCACGCCTGCCGCGCGGCCGCGGCTGCATCACGGCGCGGATCGAGCTCGAGCAGCTCGCGCGCGACCGCCACAGCTTTCCTGCGCTCGCGCACCGAGTGCTGCCATAACCGACACATGGATATTCGCATGACCGACCCGGCTCAAGACCCGCTGACCCTGGCAAGAGACCTCATCCTGCGGCCGAGCGGCCTCGATGGGCGCCTGGAGGGCATCTTCGGCGAGGTGCTGACGCACTCGGTCGATTTCGCGGATCTGTACTTCCAACTCTCGCGCCAGGAGTCCTGGTCGCTCGAAGATGGCATCGTCAAGGACGGCAGCGCCAGCATCGAGCAGGGCGTGGGCGTGCGCGCGCTCGCCGGCGAGAAGACCGGCTTCGCGTATTCCGATGAGATTCTGCTGCCGGCGCTGACGGAGGCGTCGCATGCGGCACGGGCTATCGCTGTCCAGGGTGGCGAGCGCGGCGTCAGTGCCTGGCGGGTGAGGACCGGACACCAGCTCTACCTGCCCGCCGACCCGTTGGTCACGCTCTCGGATCAGGACAAGGTCGCATGGCTCGAGCGGGTGGACCGCGAGGCGCGCAGGATGGATCCGCGCGTGGTGCATGTCACCACGAGCCTGGTGGCCGTGCACGAGGTGATCCTGGTCGCCAACAGCGACGGCGAACTCGCGGCCGACGTGCGGCCACTGGTGCGATTCAATGTGTCAGTGCTCGTCGAGCACAATGGCCGGCGCGAGCAGGGCTATTGCGGTGCCGGCGGCCGGTATTCGCTCGCCGAGCTGGTCGCGGGCGACAAGCCGCTGCAGCTTGCCCGCGAGGCGGCGCGCCAGGCGCTGGTCAACCTCGAGGCGGTGCCGGCACCGGCCGGCACCATGACCGTGGTGCTGGGGCCCGGCTGGCCCGGCATCCTGCTGCACGAGGCGATCGGTCACGGGCTGGAGGGGGATTTCAACCGCAAGGGGACCTCGGCCTTCGCCAACCGCATCGGCGAACGGGTGGCCGCGCCGGGCTGCACCGTGGTCGATGACGGCACGCTCCCGCGGCGGCGCGGATCGCTCAACATCGATGACGAGGGCACGCCGACCGGGTGCACCACGCTGATCGAGGACGGGATTCTGCGCGGCTACATGCAGGACCGGCTCAATGCGCGCCTCATGGGCCAGCGGCCCACCGGCAACGGCCGGCGCGAATCGTTCGCGCACATGACGCTGCCGCGCATGACCAATACCTACATGCGCGCCGGCCACTACGATCCGGAGGAAATCATCCGCTCGGTCGAGCGCGGCATCTACGCGGTGAATTTCGGCGGCGGCCAGGTCGACATCACTTCGGGAAAGTTCGTGTTCTCGGCGAGCGAGGCTTATGCCATCGAGAACGGCCGGTTGGGCGCGCCCCTGAAGGGCGCGACGCTGATCGGCAACGGTCCGGACGTGCTGACCCGTGTCACCCTGGTCGGCAACGACCTGAAGCTCGACGACGGAGTGGGCACCTGCGGCAAGGACGGACAGAGCGTTCCGGTCGGGGTCGGCCAGCCGACGCTGAAGATCGAGGGGCTGACGGTGGGCGGAACAGCGTAGCCCGCTCGAGAAACCCGGCCCTGTCGCGCCGTCGCGTGGCCGCAGCGCCCACCCTTGCGGGGTGCTCCGATGACGGACGCGGCGTGCGCGAGCCAGCGGGAAGGGTTCCTGGCGTCGTGGGACACTCCGCTCGAGGACACGTTCCAGAGCCGATTCGACAGGAGCTTGCAGCAGCATGAACATCGACGAGTTTCGCCGTCTCGGCCACCAGCTGATCGATTGGATCGCCGACTATCGCCGGGATGCCGCCGCCGGGGTCTACCCGGTCATGGCGCCCGTTGCGCCGGGTGAGATGCGCCGGCGTCTGCCGTCTTGTCCCCCGGGCGAACCGGAGCCGCTCGAGGAGGCGCTCACGGACCTGAGTCGCGTGATTCTGCCCGCCTGCACCCACTGGCAGGATCCGCGCTTCTTCGCGTTCTTCCCGTCGAACAGTTCGCTCGCCGCGGTGCTGGGCGACCTCGCCAGCACGGGCCTCGCTCAGCTCGGGCTCAACTGGCAGTCGAGCCCGGCTCTCACTGAGCTCGAAGAGCTGACCCTCGACTGGCTTCGCCAGATGATGGGCCTGTCTGCGGCCTGGAGCGGCGTGATCCAGGACACCGCTTCCACCGCGACGCTGGTGGCCCTGCTGTGCGCCCGGGAACGCTCGACCGCCTACGGCGCCGCCGCAGGCGGCCTGCAGGCGGCCCGCAAGCCGCTCATCGTATATGCCTCCAGCCAGAGTCACAGCTCGGTGGACAAAGCCGCGCTGCTCGCCGGTTTCGGGCGCGACAATCTGCGGATCGTGGCCGTGGACAGGCAATTTCGCATGCGGCCGGACGCGCTGCGGGAAACCGTGGCGGCCGATCTGGCCCGGGGGCTCACGCCCTGCGCCGTCGTGGCAACGGTCGGTTCGACGGCAACCACCGCTGTCGATCCGATCGGCGACATTGCCCAGGTCGCCCGCGACCTCGGGCTCTGGCTGCACGTCGATGCCGCTCTGGCCGGCTCTGCCATGATTCTGCCGGAGTGCCGTCCGCTGTGGCAGGGAATCGAGCAGGCCGATTCCCTGGTCGTCAATCCCCATAAGTGGCTCGGTGCGTCCTTCGACTGCTCGACGTACTTCGTGCGCGATCCGCAGCACTTGATCCGCGTGATGTCCACCAGCCCGAGCTACCTGCGCACTTCGAGCGATGCCGAGGTCAACAACCTGCGCGACTGGGGTATCCCGCTCGGTCGGCGCTTCCGGGCGCTGAAACTGTGGTTTCTGATCCGGGAACAGGGCGTCGCCGGGCTGCAGGCACGCCTGCGCCGGGATCTGGGTCACGCGCGCTGGCTCGCTGAACGGGTGGACGGGGCGAGCGGCTGGACGCGCCTCGCGCCGGTGCCGCTGCAGACCGTCTGCGTCCGGCATGAGCCGCCCGGTCTCGAGGGCGATGCGCTCGATACGCACACGCTCGCCTGGGTGCGCCGCATCAACGAGTCGGGTCAGGCCTATCTCACGCCGGCGATGCTCGACGGACGCTGGATGGTCAGGGTGTCATTCGGTGCCGAGCCGACCGAGCGCGGGCACGTCGAGGCGCTCTGGGGGCTCATGCAGGAGGCGGTCAAAGCCGCCTGATGCATGGCAGGGTCTCCCCGGGGAGCGCTCCGGACCCGGCTCGGCGCGATGGCTCGGCTATGCGTTCAGATCGGGGATCAGCTCGCTTTCCAGGCGGGTGATCTGATCCTTCAGCACGAGCTTGCGTTTCTTCAGGCGCTTCAGCTGCAGCTCGTCGATGT
>JAJZLX010000164.1:0-3208 GCA_021850555.1 Pseudomonadota bacterium
GACGGCTCTTTTCTCCATCATTCTTCTGGTGCCCCTGGTGAGCGCGATCGCGCACGCTCAGTGGGCGGTGATCGATGTCGCGGCGGTCACGCGTCTCACCACCGAGGTGCGCACGCTTGAGCAGGCCCTGACCACCGAGCGCCAGACCCTCGAGGACACCCGCCAGCAGCTCGCCGCCATGACCGGCAACCGGGGCATGGGCGGGCTGCTCGACAACGTGCGACGCAACTACCTGCCAACCGATTGGGGGCAGCTCTCCGCGGCATTGGATGGCACGAGCGCCTCCTATGGGACGCTCGCGGCCGGCGTGCGAGAGGCGCTCGCCGAGGACACCGTGCTCAGCCCGGCGCAACTGCAGGTGCTCTCGCCGCCCGCGCGTGCGCAGATCCTCTCGGATCGGCGCACGGCGGCGCTGCTGCAGGCGATCTCCCGCGAGGCGCTCGCGAACTCGAGCGGCCGCTTCGCCTTGCTGCAGCAGCTGATCGACACGATCAGCCGGGCCCACGACCAGAAGGCGATCCTCGACCTCACCGCGCGCATCGTCGCCGAGCAGGCCATGCTCGAGAACGAGCAGACCAAGCTGCGTGTGTTGTTTGCCACGGCCGAGGCCGAGCGCTGGGCCGACGAGGAGCGCGCGCATGAGCGCGCCATCGCCGCCCAGGGCGATTTCGCGACGCGTTTCCAGCCGACACCTTGAGGGCGGTGAGGGCGGCATGGGCTTCTTTCAAACCTTCTGGACCTGGCTCAACGGCGAGCTCGCGAGCTATATCGGCTCGAGCACCGCCCGGGTCGCCTCGGCGATCGAGCCCGCGGCGATCGCCTTGGGCGCGGTGTACGTCATGGCGTGGGGCTACCTGATGCTCACCGGGCGTATCGAGGAGCCCGTCTCTGCGGGCGTTAAGCGCATCGTGACGCTCGCCGTGGTGCTCGGCGTGGGTCTGCATCTGTGGCTGTACAACACGCTGCTGGTCGACACCTTCTACCGGGCCCCGGTCGAGCTGGCCGCCGAGGTGGTGGGCGCGCGCGATCCGGTACGGACCCTGGATGCCATTTGGAACCAGGGCGGGCAGGTGGCGAGCCTCCTGTACGACAAGAGCCACTGGTGGAGCAACTGGGGTTTCGGCATCGCAGGCGTCACGGTGTGGCTGCTCGTGGGACTGCTGTGCGTGTACACCATGTTTCTGCTGGCGCTCTCGAGCGTCGCGCTCTCGGTGCTGCTCGCCTTGGGACCGTTGTTCATCGTCCTGTTTCTGTTCGACGCCACGCGGCGGCTCTTCGAGGCCTGGATCGCCCAGCTCGCCAACTACGCGCTCATCACGATCCTGACGGTGATGGTCGCCGCGCTGATGCTGCACCTGGTGGCCTCTTATGCGCGCCAGACCGCAGCTCTCGGCAGTGCGCTGGACACCGTGGACGCGCTCGATCTGCTGCTGGTGACGGTGCTGGTGTTCCTGTTCATGCGGCAGGTCATGCCGATCGCAGCCGGGCTCGCCGGCGGCGCGGCGCTCACGACATTCGGGCAGCCCGGCCGCACCCTCGGCTGGGGCGCGCGCACGGTCACGGTCGGGGCGACGAAGGTCATCGCGCCGGGCGCGGCGGTAATCGGCGGCGCTCTTCTCTCGTCCGCGCGCGAGCGCTCCCGGCGGTCGCGTGCGCGTGCCGAGGAGCAACGGTCGCAGCAGGGCGTGCCGTGGCAAGCGACTCCTGCAGCCGGGGATTCGTGGGACTGATCTCAACGAGGTGTCAACATGAGACCATTGCTCATCCTGGCCGCGCTGCTGGCGCTGTCCTCCTGCGCCGCCGGTCCACGCTGCGATACGCCTCTGACACCCATCAATGCCTCGATGTTACGCGGGGCTGGGGCAGCAAGCGCCGCACCCCGCGTCTCGGGACGGCACGCCTCGCGGCGCGCCGGGCGAGGAGGCCGGCCGTGAGCGCCGATGCACCGCTCGAGACCTACCTGCAAGAGGCTGCCTCCTGGGATGAGGATCGCGTGGCCCAGGCGTTGCGCGGGGCTCGGACCGCCTGGAGGGTGGCGGCCGCGGCCTGCCTGTGCGTTGCAGCGCTCGCCGTGGCGCTCGCGCTGCTGATGCCGCTGAAGCGCGTGCAGCCGTTTCTGATCCGCGTCGACAGCCGCTCCGGGATGGTCGATGTGGTGCCCCTTTATACCGGGCGGGAGACATTCAGCCGCGCGGTCGCGCGCTATTTCCTGGCTCACTACATCGCCGTCTGCGAGCGCTTCGATTTCGCGATGGCGGCGAGCGACTACGAGCAGTGCGGCGCATTCAACTCCGCACGGATGAACGCCGCGCTCTACGCACGCTGGAGCCGCTCCAACGCGCGCTCCCCGCTCAATACGCACAAGGACGGCAGCACGGTGTCGGTGCGCATCGAGTCGGTGAGCTTCCTCGAGAGCACCCCCGGCACGGGCGATCTTGCCCAGGTGCGTTTCGAGCGCCGGGTGAGGCAGGCGGACGGGGCGCGCGGCCCCGCCAGGCACTGGATCGCGACATTGCAGTACACCTTCGCTCACCCGCCGAGCGATCCGCGTACGCGGCGCTGGAACCCGCTTGGCTTCGAGGTGCTGGACCTCGAGCTCGAGCCCGAGGTGTTGGGACACGCGGGGCCGGCGGGAGGGGGGCGCCCATGAGCGCCTCGAGACGGGCGCGTGCGCGGGTGTGGCTGCTTGGACTTCTTTGTGTCCTCGCCGGTGCTGCCGCTGTGCGGGCGGCGGGACGGATACCCGCCGGGCCGCCGACGCCTTTGCCGGCATCGAAAGCCTCCGGCATGGCCTCGCGGCCTTCGCCGCGCGACTCGCGGATCCGCGTGGTGATCTACAGCGCCAATCGCATCTATCGGCTGCACGGCTACGCCGGCTACCAGATCGATGTGCAGTTTGCTCCCGGGGAGCATTTCGTGGGCGCCGGCGTGGGCGATGCCAAGGGCGTCACGCTCGCCTCGGCGGCCAATCACCTGTTCATCAAACCGAGGGCGGCGCACGTGGCCACCAATCTGACCGTTCTCACCAACCGGCGCACCTACCTGTTCGATTACACCGCCAGTCCCGGTCCCCCCGCTTACGGTGATTCTGACGTCACTTATGCTCTGCGCTTCGAATATCCGCTCTCGGTGGCGCGAGCGGGTACGGCCGCCCGGCGGCGCGCCCGGATCACAAACGATCTGCGGGCGGCCGAGCGCGATGCGCCGC
>JAJZLX010000164.1:3218-3941 GCA_021850555.1 Pseudomonadota bacterium
TATTGTGGAGCGCCGTCCTTGAAACCGCGGGCCGCGTGGGATGACGGCGTGCAGACCTATCTCGTCTTCGGGCCCCGTGCCGAGCTGCCCGCCGTCTTCGTGCGCAACGCCGATGGCAGCGAATCGCTGGTGAATTTCGACATGCGCGGCGCCGACATGGTCATCCAACGGGTGGCGCGGCGCTTCGTGCTGCGGCGCGGCAAGCTCACGGGATGTATCGTCAATCGAGGGTTCGCCGGCTCCGGCCGGCGGCTGACTTCCGGGACGCTCTCGCCGAAAGTCTGGCGCCTGACGCGCAGGCCCGTACCGCAGGGGACAACCGGCCGGTCCCGTGTCGCTCCCCCCGGAGCACGGCCGTGATCCGTTTCCCCTGGTCCGGTCGGCGGGCGGCCTCCGTGAGTGACCGACAGGAGAGACAGGCGCAGTCCTGCGCCGGCGCTGCGGTGCAGGGGCTGATCCGGGGCGAGCGGGGCCATACCGTGGCGAGCCGCGTACGCTCTCTGCAGTCGCGGCTCAATGGCGTGTTGGCGGTGGCGCTCGCGGTCGGGGTAGGGGTTGTCATGCTGGCGTGGTACTACGCCGAGGCGCTACATGGGCCCGGACAGAGCCCTCACACGGTCGCAGCGAGGCAGGTTGCCGAGGCACGCATGCGGCTTCCTCCGCTCGGTCGGATCGTCTTTCCCCATCCAGAGAGAAAGTGGCATCAGGCTCCCGCCGCCTCCC
>JAJZLX010000429.1 GCA_021850555.1 Pseudomonadota bacterium
TATCATGAAGGGCTACATGGCTGCCGGGCAATTCAGCCGGGGCAAGGACAATATCCGCGCCGATGGCAGCATCGTCATGGTGGGCAATCTGGACGTCGACGTGGAGCAGGCGCAGAAAATCGGGCACCTGCTCAGTCCGTTGCCCCCGGAGATGCGCGACGATACGGCGTTCATGGACCGCCTGCACGCCTATGTTCCGGGCTGGGAGTACCCAAAGCTGAACCCGAACCAGCATTTGACGTCGCATTTCGGACTAGTGAGCGACTTTCTCAGCGAGTGTTGGAACAAGCTGCGGTCTGGCAATCGAGCATCAGTGATGCAGGGCCGTGTCCATCTCGGTGGCGCGCTCTCGGGCCGGGACATCGAGGCGGTCAACAAGACCGTGAGCGGCCTGACGAAATTGCTGTTCCCGGACTCCGATACCCCGGTGCCCGGTGCCGACCTCGAATGGATGGTGCGCCTGGCGCTGGAAACTCGCCGCCGCGTGAAAGAACAGCAGAAGCGAGTTTTCAAGAGCGAGTTCCGGAACACGCATTTCAGCTATACGCTGGGCACGGACGGCGTCGAACAGTTTGTCGCCACCCCGGAGCTGCACAGCGACGAAGCCATCGAAAGCGATCCCCTGCCGCCCGGCCAAGTCTGGGGTGTGAGCATCGGCAGCGGCGAAACTGGACCGGGCCTCTACCGGATCGAAGCCACCTGCAGTCCCGGCAGCGGCGTGCGCATACTGAATCAGCCCACCCCGCCGTCTTTCCGGGAGAGCGTGCGCGTCGGCGAGCAGAATCTGTACATCCGCTCGAAGGAGCTCGTCGGCGATCGCAACCCCCGTCAGGAGGAATTCTCAATCCAGATGCGGGCGATGGATACGGACAGGTCCGGGACCGGCCTAGGGCTGCCGGTCGTGGTCGCGCTCTGCGGCGCTCTGCTTGGCCGGAACACCCGCGGCGGCACCATAGTCGTCGGAGCGCTGAATCTTGGCGGATCGGTCGAAACGATCCCGAATGCCGTGCGCATCGCTGAGCTGGCCGTGGACAAGCAGGCGCAGACGCTGCTGATGCCCGTCTCAGCGCGCCGGCAATTAAATGACCTCCCCGACGATCTCTGGACTCGGATCAGCATCGAGTTCTACAAGGACACGTCCGATGCGGTTTTCAAGGCGCTGATTGATTGATGTCACGGAGGATCGGTAGGCTCGCGCGTCACAAGTTCGATTGGCAACAGGCGAGGAGGATAGAAATGAGCTTCATTGACGTGAGAAACAAGAAGGGCACATCCGATAAAGTTCCGCCGAGTGGTTATAGTAGCTGGTTGGCCTTCTGGGAGAAGAAGAAGGGCAATAAAGCGACCAAGTGCGAAGTTATGTCGTGTAAGGGTTCGGCTGACTTGGGTGGACATGTGATCAAAGCGGGAGAGGGAGGCAAGGAGTACATCTTGCCGATGTGTGCTTCCTGTAACAATAAGTCTGAAAGCGAGAACTTCAAGGCGTGGGATACAGATCTGGTTCCTGTGCAATAGGAAGTTGAACAGACCGATCCAGCCGACCGGCGTCTCGCTGGTGCCGATTGTCAGGGGCGGAGCTTTGGCGTCGACCATCGTCTGGAATGAACAATCCAAGGGCGACACTGAGCTTGACGACTACACCCCGAGCGGGGTCGACGATCAATGGCCTTTCAACATTAGCGCACCCTCGCGACTGAAGGCGAGGGTGCGCTCACACGAATCCGATCCGCCGCCGCGCTTGGGCTTGCCGAGAAGGCGCGAGGGTCACGCGAGGTGAGCCCGAAGCCAGCGCGCGGGCGAAACCGGTGCGCAGCATACGTAACAGGGAGCGCACATCGAGGTCCGGCGTTTCGGTAACCGCCGCGACGCTCGCCTCATCGAGCTCGAGGTCATTGCGGCACTGGTGGCTCGCGTACAGCGCCCCAAATTGCCGCTCGACGATCAGTCGACGTTGCTCGGCGGTGGGCGGGTTGACGTGAAATTCCGTCAGCCGCGAGCGCAGCGGCGCGGAGAGTTCGCGCGCATCATTGGCAGTGGCGATGACCAGGACGTGACTGGCGTCCATAGTGAGCTGCACCGACATATCGCAGTAGCGGCGCGCGCTTTCCGGCTCCAGCAGATCGAGCAGGGAATTGAGCGGGGTGTCCCGATTGCCCCCGCTGTGTGGTGCAATCTTGTCGATCTCGTCGACGACGAGGAGCGGTGCAGCGCTTTCACCGAGACTCAGAGCGTCGTATACGAGTCCCGGCCGGCTGCCATACCAGCGCGCGTCCGAACCGCAGAGCTGCATGGCATCGACTGCACCGCCCGCACTGTACACATCCATGCGCACGCGAAGCGCGGAGGCGAGCGCCGAAGCAAAGTACGTCTTGCCGACGCCGGGATCGCCGACCAGGAGGAAGGGGTCGATGCGAGCTGCTGCGGAATCGAGCGCGCGGGACGCGCAGGTCCACTGCGTCCGCAGGTGCTCGATGACCTCGCGGAAGTTTGCATACTCGGCGCCGAGATCCTGGAACGGGTCGTCGCGGTCCGTGTCTTTCCCGGGCAGAGCGCGCCAGGGTAGCGAGCGCCAGCCATCATCGCGTTCCGCTCGGTCCAGGATCACCTCAAACCGCTTGCGCTCCGCCTCGCGCACGCCCGACAAGAGATCGCGGGCGGTGCAGATGGCCTTGAATGAGAACACCCGCACCATGCCGCGGCGGTCGATCACCAGCGGCTCCGGCGTGCGGGCTGGCTGCTCGGGGGCAGGGGTCGGCTGCGGTGCCGACTGCGGCTCCGAATTCCGGGCACTGGCGCTGACGCGAAGCAGCAGCTTGTCGAGCTCCAGGTGCTCGTGATCTTCCGAGTAACGCAGCATCGGCCGGCGCGCAAGTTGCCTGCGCTGCCGACGCTGTTCATCGAGATCAGGGTCTCGCGATCGCACGAAGCGGGCGATGTCGGAAGTCATACAGATCTCTTCGTGAAGCGATGGCACGCGCGGAGGGACTCGAACCCCCAACCTGCGGTTTTGGAGACCGCTGCTCTACCAGTTGAGCTACGCGCGCACGCGAGTCTGATCGATGGAGTCCCCGGCAGGAGTCGAACCCGCCTCGCCTGGGTTGCGTCCAGGCACCTCACCGCTCGGCCACGGGGACGCACTGCGACTACTGGCCGGGGGCCAGTGCCAAGAGTCAATGGGTTGGAAGTATCCGCACCGCTCGGGCGCGGATGGACCTCATCAATCGCGACAGTGCGATATACAGAGGCGTCGCCAGCGACAGCGGAGGAAGAGCGAGCTGTTGGCGGCCGTGTGCATGATGCGTGTAGTGTATGACGCCGAGCGGGTCCGCGCAAGGACCACTGTACACTCTCGCGTCCGTCAATCGTCAAGTCTATCACCAACAGAAGAGCTACGTTGTCAGTCTGACACGGACGGTGGGCGCGCACAGGGCGGTAGGAAAGGCTCATGTCCGTGCCTCCCACAAGGAGACCGCGGTCGAACTGCAGCCCCACCAACCCGAAGTGCGCCAGTGGTGCGCGGCGTGGGTGACGGTCCACTTGCGCAGGAGCGCGTAGCGGCGCAGGGTGACGCGGTAGCGGTGGATCCGCCCGGCACGGCAGACTGTGACGACGGCGCCGCCGGTACGGCGGTATCCGCGGATGGTGGCGATGGGAGAGGGCTGTTCTCCCGTGGGCGGACAGGTAGGATCAGCGTTAGCCATGACGGACCTCCTGGGGTCGGTTGTGGTCAGGCCCGGGGCGGTGTTCGCACCGCCGCTGTGGGCCGCTTTCTGCTCCACTTTTGCTCCACTTGCTGCCTCAAAACGGCACCAAGTGGCCCCGCGTCACGCCGCTAAGTGATTGAGTTTATTGGTGTTGTATGGGGTGGCCAGGTGCTTCGCCAGGACTTTTAATCCGCTGGTCGACGGTTCGAATCCGTCACGCCCCATAATAAAAGC
>JAJZLX010000396.1 GCA_021850555.1 Pseudomonadota bacterium
AGCGCGCCGAGGTCCACCGGCTTGGAGACGAAGTCGAAGGCGCCGAGTTTCAGCGCCCGCACGGCCGACTCCACGTTGCCGTGGGCGGTGATCACCGCCACCGGCAGCTGGGCGCGGTTTTCCTGGATCCAGGCGACGAGGTCGAGCCCGTTGCCGTCGGGCAGGCGCATGTCGGTCAGGCACAGGTCGAAGGGCTCGACCTTGAGCAGCCGCTGCGCAGAGAGCAGGTCGGGCGCGGTGCGGGTGCGCAGGCTCATGCGCCGCAGCGTCAGACTGAGCAGCTCCGCCAAGTCCGGCTCGTCATCGACGATGAGCACCGCCGGCTGCAGGGCGCGCGGGGAGGCCGCGGGCTGCAAAGGCCCGGCCTCGGTATGGGCGGCGCCGCGGGGTGTGCTCAACGCTCGGTCTCCCGAATCCATCGCTGCGGATCTGCAAATACCAGCCTAAAAACGCTGCCGCCGCCGTGACGTGGCTCATAAAGCAGCGTTGCGCCATTGGCCTGGGCGAGCTCCCGAGCCAGGAACAGGCCCAGCCCCGTGCCTCGGCCGGCGCTGAAAAACGGCTCAAAGATACGCTCAACGTGCTCCCTCGGCACCCCGGGGCCGCGATCGGCCACGTCGAGGTAGGGCCGCCCGCTCGGGCTGAGCCGTCCGCAGCGCAGCTCGACCGCTTGCTCCGGGCGCTCGCCCGCGGCGTGCTTGAGGGCGTTTTCGCAGAGATTCCACACGATCTGGCGCAGCTGCCCGGGGTCGAAGCGGATCTCGATCTCCTCGGCCGGGGTCTTCAGGTGCAGCTGTGAGCGTGGCCATTGCATGGTCTCGCAGAACTCCTCCAGGAAGGACTCGCCCCAGCCGGCGAGCGGCAGCTGCTCGGCGCGGGCCACCTCCCGGCGCGAGAGGCGCAGCACGCTGTCGATGGTGCGGCTCACCCGCTCGGCGTGGTGGCGGATGATTTCAGTGAGGCGGCGGTCTTCAGGCCCTATGTGAGGCGATTCCCCGAGCAGCTGGCCGGCATGGCTCATGGCGCCGACGGGATTGCGGATCTCGTGGGCGATGCTCGCCGAGAGACGTCCCAGGGCGGCGAGCTTCGATTGCTGGACTTTCTCTGCGATGAGGCTGGTGTCCTCCAGGAACACCAGCACCGGGGCGGGACTTGCCGCGCCGAGCGCCGCAAAGTGCGCACGGATCACCTGCGCACCGTCGGTACCGACGAACGTCGGATCTTCCGTGGCGAAGATGCCGGTCGCTCCGGTGCTTTCGCGCCAGCGCCCGAGCAGCTGCATCAATCGGGGCGAGACCTCGGCGAGCGCCGCATCCGGGCGGGCGTGCTGCGCGCCCAGCATCTGCGCCGCCGAGTCATTGATCAGGCGGATGCGGTCCTCGAGGTCGACCACCAGGATGCTCTCACGCAGGTGACGCACGATGTATTGCGAGAGCTGCGCCAGGTTCGCCAGGTCCACTTCCTGGCGGCGCACCGTGGCCTCGCTCTCGCGGATCCGGTGGGCGAGCGGCCAGGCCGAGAGCGCGATGGCGAACAGCACCGCGCCCAGCACGCCGGCGGTGGTGTAATCGGCCTCGTGCGGAGCGTGCAAGCCGATGAGAAACTGCGGCACCAGCACCGCGAGCGTGGCGAGGGCCGCGATGAGCAGCGCCTCGCGGCGCCCGGCTAGCAGCGTCAAGGCGAGCACCGGCAGGACGAGCAGGATGCCGAAGCCGCTCGAGACGCCCCCGCTGGCGTACAGGATCAGCGCGATGGCCGTGGCGTCGAGGACGCCGTTCGCCAGCGGGCTCAGCAGCGGCGCCGTCCGGGAGAGCCGCTGCAGGAGTACGAGTCCCACGGCGGCGCCGAAGTAGCTGGCGCAGGTGGCCAGGAACAGCGCAGGGTGGGTCGCCGTATCCCGGCTGCGCCCGCCGAGCAGCACCGCGCCCACCAGCACGGTGGGCACCAGCAGCCGGTACAGGTTGAGCAGGCCCGCCACCCGACGGGCGAGATCGGTGGGGGCGGAATCGGAGGTCGCGGCAATAGCCGACATGTTCGGGCGGAATGGCTCCCTGGCGGCGGGGCACTCTATCACCCTCGCGTGAATCCGGGCGGGAACGACGTCGCATTGCGACGCGCCAGTCTCTCGCGCTTTCAGGACCGCGCGAAGGCCCGTCTCAGGCAGCCTCCGGCGGGCTCCCTGGAGAGTGCGCCGGGACCCATCACAGGCTCCCTGGGGTGGCAGCGGCCGCTGAATTTGGTCAGAATCCCAAGTTCACGCCTTCGGTCAGGACACACGAGCACACGATGAATCTGCACGAATATCAAGCCAAAGAGATATTCAGACACTACGGCATCCCGGTGCCGGCCGGCCAAGTGGCCGCCAGCCCCGAGCAAGCCGTGGCGGCCGCCAAAGCCCTCGGCGGCCCAGTCTGGGTGGTCAAGGCCCAGGTCCACGCCGGCGGGCGCGGCAAGGCCGGGGGCGTGAAGCTCGCCCGCGACCTCGATGCCGTGCGGACCGCCGCCGAGGCCATGCTCGGCACGCGCCTCGCGACCAAGCAGACCGGCCCCGAGGGTCTGCCGGTCGAGAAGGTCTACGTCGAGGCGGGCTCCGAGATCGCGCGCGAGATCTATCTCTCCCTCACCCTCAACCGCGAGAAGGGCCGCATCGCCCTGATCGCCTCCAGCGCCGGCGGGATGGACATCGAGGAGGTCGCCGAGAAGACCCCCGAGCAGATCCTCTCGGTCACGGTGCATCCGGCGGCGGGGCTGCAGCCGCACCAGGCGCGCGAGCTCGCCTTCGGGCTCGGGCTCGCGGGGGAGCAGATCAAGCAGTTCCAGTCGATCGCGCTCGCGCTCTACCGGCTCTATCTCGAGGAGGATGCGAGCCTGGTCGAGATCAATCCCCTGATCGTCACCCGGGCCGGATCGCTCGTGGCGCTCGATGCCAAGATCAACATCGACGCCAACGCCGTGTTCCGCCATCCGGACCTCGCCAAGCTGCACGACCCCAGCCAGGAGGACCCGATGGAGCGCCGCGCCGCCGAGCACGAGCTGAACTACGTGTCCCTCGATGGGGACATCGCCTGCATGGTCAACGGGGCGGGCCTGGCGATGGCCACCATGGACCTGATCAAGCTGCACGGCGGCCAGCCGGCCAACTTCCTCGACGTGGGCGGCGGGGCGACCAGCGAGCGGGTGACGCACGCTTTTCAGCTCATTCTCTCCAACCCCAGGGTGCGCGCGGTGCTGGTCAACATCTTCGGCGGCATCGTGCGGTGCGACATGATCGCCGATGGCGTGGTCAACGCGGTGAAGAACGTGGGCGTGAAGGTGCCCGTGGTCGTGCGCCTCGAAGGCACCAACGCCGACAAGGCGCGCGAGGTGCTCGCCGGCAGCGGGCTCACCATCACCCCGGCCACCGATCTGACCGACGCCGCCCGCAAGGTCGTGGCGCTGGCCGCGGCCTAACGTACACGTTTAAAGGTTCAGCATGAGCATTCTGGTCAACAAACACACCAAGGTGATCTGCCAGGGCTTCACCGGCAAGCAGGGCACCTTCCACTCCGAACAGGCGCTCGCCTACGGCACCCGGCTCGTCGGGGGCATCACGCCGGGCCGCGGCGGGCAGAAACACCTGGGCCTGCCCGTGTTCGATACCGTCAAGGACGCGGTGCGCGAGACAGGCGCCACCGCCAGCATGATCTACGTGCCGGCCGCGGGCGCGGCCGATGCGATCCTGGAGGCCGCCGACGCCGGCATCGAGCTCGCCGTGTGCATCACCGAGGGCGTGCCGGTGAATGACATGGTGCGCGTGAAGGCGGCGCTCGCCGGCTCCGCGACGCGGCTGGTCGGACCGAACTGCCCCGGCGTCATCACGCCGGACGAGTGCAAGATCGGCATCATGCCGGGCTTCATCCACCAGAAGGGCGCGGTGGGCATCGTGTCGCGCTCCGG
>JAJZLX010000486.1 GCA_021850555.1 Pseudomonadota bacterium
GGCAAGAGCCACGCCCTGCTGCTCGACCACGTTGGCAACTGCTACCGTCACGGGCTGCCGGACGAGCCGCGGCAGTGGACGCTGGCCGGCGACGACGGGGAGGCCAAGCGCAAGCCGGGCGCCGGGGTGCGCATCTGCGCCCACTGCTTCTGCGCGCTGCCGACGCAAGCCAAGCGATGCGACCAGTGCGGGTTCGAGTTCATCACCGCGCCGCGCAAAATCGAGGAGCGCGAGGGCGAGCTGCACGAGATCACCGCGGAGGATATCGCGCGCCGCCAAGCCCGGCGCGAGCAGGGCAGAGCACAGAGTTATGAAGATTTGCTACAGATCGAGCGCCAGCGCGGTTACCGCAAAGGGTGGGCGGCTCACATATTCCAGGCCAGGCAGGCGAAGGCGGCGCGGGCATGAGGCACGTCGGTCGATCCGTGACTACGCGGGCCACTTCCGAGTCCGAACTCCTCGCGCAAATTCTGCTCGCCTGTAGCCGCGGAGACACGCGTCTGATTCGCGTCAATGCCGGGGTGGCGTGGCAGGGGCAAGTGCTTCAGCAATCCGCGAGTCGGCTGGTGCTTGCTTATCCGCGCGCCGTGCGCCTCGCCTCCGAGGGCGTCTCCGACCTGATCGGCTTCAAGGCCGGCCGTTTCGTTGCGATCGAGGTCAAGTCCGCGAGCGGACGTGTGCGGCCAGAGCAGCAGGCGTTCATCAACCTCGTGCGCGCGAGCGGCGGTCTCGCGGGGGTGGCGAGGTCGGTGGAGGAGGCGGTTGGGATTCTGATCGGGAGCAACTCATGAGTGCAGCCCCCGATTTCGCCCAGGGGACGCCGCTGAGGGTCGATGACTTACGCGCCGGGTGCCCGCGGCGAAGCCCGGAGGCGTGCGAACTTGACCTGAGCATTATTGACGGAACGCCATGCATCGCGTGCACATGCGGCATTTTGGCTGCCGGGGAAGCGAAGATCCGTTCGGTCCTGCGCGCAAAACAATCCGATGTGCCCGACTTTGAGCAGATCCCGGTCGAGGCGTACGGCGATGAGCCTCTCGCGCAGCGAACCGCGCCGGCTGAGGACGCCCCGGTTAAACGTGAGGATTTCTGGGCCTATATGCCACAGCACGCCTACATTTACGGCCCCACGCGCGAGTTGTGGCCCGCCGCCAGCGTGAACTCGCGAGTCGCGCCGGTCATCGACGAGGGCGGTAAGCTGACCAAGGCAAATCAGTGGCTCGACCAGAACCGCGCTGTCGAGCAGATGACCTGGGCGCCGGGGCTTCCCGAAGTGATCGAGGACCGCCTGGTGTCAGGCGGCGGATGGATCGAGCGCAACGGGTGCAGGACCTTCAACCTTTATCAGCCACCCACTCCACAGAGCGGCGACCCGAAGGAAGCGGGGCCATGGGTCGCGCACATCGAGCGGGTATTCCCAGGCGAGGCCGAACACATCATCCGCTGGCTCGCCCACCGCGTGCAGCGGCCCGGCGAGAAGATCAACCACGCGCTGATGCTCGGGGGCGGCCAAGGCATCGGGAAGGACAGCATTCTCGAACCAGTCAAGCACGCCGTGGGTGCTTGGAACTTCACCGAGGTATCCCCGCCGCAGCTCCTCGGGCGCTTCAACGGGTTCGTGAAGTCCGTGATCCTGCGCATGAGCGAGGCCCGCGACCTCGGGGATGTCGATCGATACGGGCTCTACGAGCACACCAAGACGCTGACCGCGGCGCCTCCAGACGTGCTGCGGGTCGATGAGAAGAACCTTCGCGAGTACAGCGTGATGAACGTCTGTGGGGTCATCATCACCACCAATCACATCGATGGCATCTACCTGCCGCCCGATGACCGGCGGCACTTCGTCGCCTGGAGCGAACTCACCAAGGAGGAGTTTCCGCCGAACTATTGGCAGGACCTCTATCACTGGTATCAGCAAGAGGGCGGCATAGGCCACGTCTCAGCTTACCTTGCCGCGCTCGACCTATCAGATTTCGACCCCAAGGCGCCCCCACCCAAGACTCCAGCTTTCTGGCGCGTGGTCGATGCTGGCCGGGCACCGGAGGACGCCGAGCTTGAGGACGCGCTTGATGCTCTGCAGAACCCGCAGGCCCTTACTGTGGGGATGCTATGCACATTCGCCAGCGACTCGTTCCGCGAATGGCTCCAGGACCGCCGTAATGCCCGCCAGATCCCACATCGCATAGAGGGTGTGGGGTACACCGCAGTCCGCAACGACACCGCTCAGAGCGGCTTGTGGGTCGTCGGAGGCAAGCGGCAGGTCATCTACGCGCGGCGTGAGCTGACGATTCGAGATCGTATGGCCGCTGCGACGGCTCTGTGCAAGGAGGGTCGGGCATGAATTCGGTGCCATCGGGCATGAATTCGGTGCCGGCATGCAGTGACTGCAGTGAATGCAGTGATCTGCTATCCGCATCCACACGTGTACGCGCGCGCGCCGACGGGCTTCGTGATTCATGGCGGGTGAATTTTGGGTGGATTGGGTGCGCGTGGATGGAGAAGGGGAATCACTGCATTCACTGCATTCGGTGCACGGGGCAGGAAAAATGTCATTGCCAAGCATGTGATCGAGCTTTCTCGACGGCCGACGGAGCGCCTAGATCAATCTGGCGCCAGCTGGACCATGCCACCCCACAACGCCAGGTCATGTCCGCCACCCACGACCTACCGGGCGCCTGCCGCTCTGTGCTGCCCGTTACGCAGCGTTCGACGTTTGGCCGGAGACCAGAGCCCTCCGCCGATATCTCAGCCCCAATCGCCTCTGGCGCGCTCTGTGGCATGGTTACAAGACGTAACCTGACCAGTGGGTCGCGGTGGCTGGCTCATGGACCGAGCAGGTATTCTTTTGTGCCTCGGTACTCTTTTGGTCCTAGGTATACTTTTGTAACTATTGGGCGGCCGGCTCTGATCGCGCCGCGAGTCCGTGCCAGACTGGGGCATAAAGTGGGGCATCTGGACGGCTCGGACTCGTGTGCCCGCCCGTTAATCAATGACTTACGTCATACGTTCGATTCCTTGCCCAGGAACCGAACCGGTGCGCTGGCCCTGGAGGTGCTACGCCAATGACGTACCGAAAGCCGCCTGCCGCCCCAGGCCTCGAGCTTGGCGCCCACGATGACTCCTACACCACCGACCGGGACCACACCGCCGCCATGCTCTCCGCCGAGACCGACGCCATGCGCCTCGAGGCCACCGCGCTCGGGCTGCCGGACACCGTGGAGGGCCTGCTGACGTTCGCACTGCGCGAGATCGCCGCGCTGCGGCTCGCTGGCCGAGTGCTACGAGCTGACATCGAGGGATGCCGTACCGAGACGGTTGGGTTGCATTCCGAGGTCGCGAGGTTGAAACTGCGCGTCAAGGGGCTGGAGGGTGAGTTGTGACCATCCAGGCTACGACGGTCGGCATGGCGACTAACATGGGATTCTTTTGGATGAACGGCCACATATGGGCGCCTTGGGGCTATGCGATGCCAGCATTCTGCGGCTCTCATCGCAGCTCCTACACCCTCGCCGACGCTGAAGCGCTGGCCGCATGGCTCAACGAACGCGAGGCGGGGTATCCGGTGCACGAGGCGTTGATGCCCAACATGGCCGCAGACCAATGACCGTCCACTACCTCAACCGCGTCAACCCGCCGGAGGCCGCCATGGTGGATCACTGCGTCACACCCCGCAGCGCACGCCCGCTCGCGCGGCTCCTCTGCCGCCTCGGCCTGCACGCCTGGTATCTGCGCCGGGCTTGGCATGCGCGCAGCCACCGCGGCTCGCCCGTGATCGAGCGGGAGTACCGGTGCGAGCGGTGTCCGGCCACGTGGACGACTATACGAATTACCAATAGAGGTTGAAACCATGAGTTCAAGTGCTGTTGATATCCGCACGCTTGCGCGTCGCCGAGTGACGCCCAAAACGGAACCCACCGTGCGCTCCAAGATC
>JAJZLX010000290.1 GCA_021850555.1 Pseudomonadota bacterium
GTCGCAAGGAGGATAGCCGATAGATGTAAAAACCCAGATCAAGAGTTGAAGCAAATACCGTTACCGTGTTTAATCAACTCAGCAGATCCTTCCACTTATTGGCTCGGAAAATCTGTCCGAACTACCCGAGCCACCGCTCAGACTCTCGAGAAGTGGAACGCCATGAAGCTCTTCGGACTCGCCAAGTCACTCAAGGAGCGCCTCGAGCGCCACGATCACCAGAGTCTCGACAAGGCCGCCTTCGTAGGTCTGCTCGTCGACGATGAATGGCTGTATCGGGAAAACCGCAAACTCACCTCGCGCCTGCGCGTCGCGAAGTTCAAAGACCGCGCCGCCTCGATCGAGGGTGTCGATTACCGTACCGCCCGCGGGCTACGCAAGGAGCAGATCCTCGAACTCGCCCAGAACCGCTGGATCACCGCCCACCAGTCCGTGCTCATCACCGGGCCCTCCGGCTCCGGCAAGAGCTTCCTGGCTCAGGCCCTCGGCCAGCACGCCTGCCGCGCAGGCTTCTCCGTCCAGTACCTGCGCCTGCCGACGCTGCTGAACCTGTTCGTCCAGGCCCGAGCCGAGGGCACCTACGAGCGGCTGCTGAAGCGGCTCTCCAAGATCGCCGTCATCCTGATCGATGACTTCGGTCTCGCCAGCCTGGCCGACCGGGAGAAGCAGGATCTGCTCGAGGCCCTCGAGGAGCGCTACGGCACCGGCGCAACCGTCGTCACGGCGCAGCTACCCGTCAGCGACTGGCATGAATACCTCGGCGGCGGCCGCGTCGCCGATGCCATCCTCGATCGCCTCGTCCATCATGCCCATCGCATCGAGCTGCGATCCCCCGAATCAATGCGCAGCACCTACCCCGCTGGGCACCATGACGGACAGTCGGTAGAGTAGACGACCTGCTTGCGTCGCTTCGCTCCGATGGTGTCCGTCATCACCGGATCAGCTGTCCGCCATGGCCGGTACGCGCACCTGTCCAGGCTCAGTGCTATCGGCTCCTCTTCCGCACTCTCTCGGACCGTTGGCGTCAAGTCCTCGCTCGCTGCAGGGTCGATGGCCGAATCGATAGGCGCGATCGATGAGGGTGGCGCCGGCGGCTCAGGGGACGGTGCACTCGAGTCCGGCACCCATGTTACAGGCGGGAATCGTGCGCTCACCGTGCCTTCTGTGCACATGAACGGTACTTCCCGCGAGGAGCTGCTGCGCCAGGTGCAGGCCGCCGGGCACGCGGTGTGGCAGGCGCGTGATGCGCTCGCGAAGGCCTCTCCGAACGCTCGGGACTACTATCCGCAGGGGGCGCTTGCCTATCCGGTGGCCCGTGCCGAGCACGATCGACGCGCGAGGGTACTGCTCGAGGTCGAGGAGGAGCTCTCGCGGCTCGCCGAGGCAATCGCGAACGGCTGAAGCGCGCCGATTGGGTCGATTATTCACACGCCGCGGGGTATTCCTCGCGGCTTTTTTTCCCGTACGCCGCCGGCCCGATTCGCTAAAGACCAGCAGGTCACTAGCAAAAGGAGGGCTCTGATGGGCTCTACAATCGTGACGAACCGGTGTGCTGCCATGTTCGACAACCCGCGCAATCGCGGCGATCACATCTGGGTGCTGTTCGAGAAGTGCTACGAGAGTAACGTCTACCCACATACTCCGCACTGGAGCGCGCGGATGATCGGGCGGACTCGCGAGGCGCTGCAACTGATCTTTCAAGACGCCGCGTGCTGCGAGGGCGGCATGCTGCGGGACCGCAGCGGCGCGATTACCCCGGAGACCTACATTCGGCGCTGGTACCGGGCGCTGCGTCACCCGGTGCAGATGCCGCAGATGGACATCCGGCTGACGCGCAAGGACTTGTGCAATCGGTTCCCGCTCCCCGATGAGCCGACGGACGATGCGGTCTGGGAGGAGTTCGGTGCAAGGATGCGCACGCTCGGGCGGGAGGACATCCCGCTCGCGCTGGAGGGCGGCAGGGAGGTGACGCTCTCGCTGCACCAGGACATCGAGCTCGTGCTCGCGGTCTATGGCTATGGCCAGGAGCGGCGTCCTCTGTTGGGGCCGTGGAGGGCGTTCGGCGGGGAATGGGCCCCGGAGCACTCTCCGAAGTCCACGATCGGCTACTTCCCGCCGGGTGGTCAGACCCCCTCGCCGGTGATCCCGCGCGCGTACCGGATCGACGATAACGCGCTCGTGATGCTCGAAGACGGGGCGTGGCGGCCGGCCGGCTGGGCCTACAGTGCAATCGGGGAGTACGTGCGTGGGCTGTGGGAGACCGAGCTTCATGCCCCAGGTAGCTACGAGGTGCTGATCCCCCCGTTCCGCGAGGCGATCAGGTCCGCGCCGCCGCTACCGAAGGGCAGCGAGGCAGTGGTGGATCTCACCGACTGCAAAGATCGCGAGCGCGTGCTCGAGACCGTCTTGCTCACCGGCGGGCGCATCGAGACGGACTCCGAGAGCGGCAACAGACGGGCGCGGCTGCCCTGGTCGATTGAGACCGGGGGCAAACTCGCCTACCTCCCGCACGAGGTCACCACGTGGCTCGTGCCAGAGGAGAGCGCGGCGGATGTGGCCAGACTGTGCGCGTGAACTCGCTCGAACGACACGTCGGGAATCTGCTCGATGTCACGACCGGGGTCCTCGTGCACGGCTGCAATGCTCGCGGCGTGATGGGCGCCGGGGTGGCCAAGGCCGTCAAGGCCCGCTACCCGGGCGCTTACGCGGCGTACCGCCACGCGTATGAAGAGTGCGGTCTTTCCGTCGGGCAGGTCATCGCCTACCCTGTGCCCAACGGAAACGGCTCTCTGGAACTCGTGATCGCGAACGCGATCATCCAGGATGGCTATGGGACCGACCGACGCCAGGTCGACTATGCCGGGGTCGAGCGGGCTTTCGTGCAGGTCGAGCACATCGCGCGCACGTTCGGGTTTCAAGACGTGCACTTCCCGCTCATTGGCTGCGGCCTGGCCGGCGGGGATTGGCGCGTGATCGAGCCGATCATCCGACGGACACTGCACGGGCTGCGTAAGCATCTCTGGGTGCTCAAATAGTACTCATCGCCGCGGGGGATTTCCCTCGCGGCGATTTTTATCGCCCGCCTGCTTTCCTATAGGCATGCATCGGGCAGGTAGCAGCCGCCCAGGGCTACTTTTTTGGCGCGGAGGCAGGGCATGAGAGAGCAGCACGAGGCAGCGACCCAGACCGGATTCGACCCCGCGAGCATCAGCATCAGCAAGATGGTCCGTGCGCTCGAGCGCGACGAGTTCGTGCCCTACTACCAACCTCAGTTCAGCGTGCGGACCGGCAAGGTGCGCGGCGCCGAAGCGCTGATCCGCTGGCGGCACCCGCGCCACGGGCTGATATCGGCAGCGCAGTTCCTGCCCGCCCTGCACGATGTGCGCTTCGCCCGCCGGGTGGGCGAGTGGGCCGTCCTGCGCGCCCGCCAGGACATCGCGCGCTGGCGCAGGGCCGGGCTCGCAATCGTGCCGGTGTCGATCAACATCCACCCCGAGCACCTCGCCAAACCCGGGTTCGCGGCCGAATTTCTCTCTATTTCGGAAGGGCAGATCGATATCGAGATCATCGAGACCGCGTTGCACCGAGGCGGGGATGTCCTGCCGGCTGTGTCGGCGCTGCGCGAAGCGGGGGTGCGTGTGGCACTCGATGACTTCGGGGTCGGCTATTCCTCGTTCTTGCGGCTCGCGGAACTGCCGATCGACATTCTCAAAGTGGATAAACTGTTCATTTCCGCTCTCACACGCCCGCGCACCGAAGCTCATCTCATCCGTTTGCGGAGGATCCTGTCGGCGGTTGTCGCCCTGTCGCATTTGTGCCACATCACGACCGTCGCCGAAGGGGTCGAGACCCAGGCGGATCTCGCGGCGGTGCGCGATCTCGGGTTCGATCAGTCCCAGGGATACCTACACAGCCCGGCGGTGGGCC
>JAJZLX010000573.1 GCA_021850555.1 Pseudomonadota bacterium
CGCATCGAGGATGGTGATCCGGCTGCGCTCGAGTCCCTGACGCTCGAGGATCTCGCGGATGCGCCGGTGTGAGGCGAGGCGGATGGCGTCGTAGAAATCGCGCTGCCGCTCTTCGAGCGCGATGGTCTCGATCATCAGTGACTTCGGCGGCAACTCGCGCGCCACGGCGTCCTTGGTCCGCCGCAGCAGACAGGGGGCGAGCCGCGTGGCCAGCGCCTCAGCGCGCAGCCGGTCGGCATGTCTCTCGATCGGCAGCCGATACCGGCGGTGGAAGCGGGCCTCATCCCCGAGCAGGCGCGGCTCCGCGAAGGCGAACAGGGACCAAAGCTCCCCCAGGTAATTTTCCACCGGGGTTCCGGTGAGGCACAAGCGATACTCGGCGCGCAGCGCGCGGGCGGCCTGTGACACCCTGGCGCGCGGGTTCTTCACCGTCTGCGCCTCATCCAGGATCACGATGTAGAAGTCCTGCTCGAGCAGCAGGTCGGTATCGAGTTGCAGCTGGGGATACCCGGTGATCACCACATCAGCGTCCGCGATCGCGGCGAATCGCGACCGGCGCGCCGGTCCGTGCAGCGTGACCCACCGCAGGGCGGGCGCGAGCCGCCGGATCTCCTGCTCCCAGTTGGCGAGCGCGCTCACCGGCGCCACGATCAACGCCGGCTTGCGCAAGCGTCCAGAGTCTTTCTCGAGCATCAGGTGCGCGAGCGTCTGCACGGTCTTGCCGAGACCCATGTCATCGGCCAACACGCCGCCGAGGCGATGGCGGCGCAGGAATTGCAGCCAGCCCAGACCCTCGCACTGATAGGGGCGCAGTGCGGCTCTGAAACCCCCGGGCGCCGCGAGGGGCGTGATGGCGGTGAGCTCATCGCTCGCCGCCAGCATCTCGCGCAACGCCGGCTGCCGCGCATGCAGTGTGGATGCGCCGAGTTCGCGAGCCAGGGCCGCAAGACGGTGCCCCTGGGCTTGCGGCATGACCAGGCGCTCGCGATCGTCGAGACCATCGCGCTCGAAGAGCTCGACCAGCGTCGCGGCGATGCGCCGGATGCGCTCCATCCCGATCGGCAGGTAACGGCCATCCTCGAGCCGCAGGATCCAGTGCTCGCCGACCTCGAAGGATGAAGGCTCATGCGGCCCGGCAGTGTCCGCGCCCGCAGCACGCCCTTGCTCCGCCAGGCCTTGCAGATAGGCGGTGAGGGCCGGGAGAAGGTTCACCGGCTGCCCCTCGACCATGACGCCGAGGCGCAGGCTGAACCAGCTGTCGCGGGAGGCAGACTCGAGTTCCCCGAACCAGCGGTCCGGACGGGCGGGGCGATATGGGAAACCCGGCGCGATCTCGAACTCCCAGCCGTCAGACTCGAGCGTCGGCGCCGCATCGAGAAGGAAGGCGAACCACGCATTGCCGCCGCTCTGACGCTCTGGTAGCAAGGATGCGAGGCGCGCTGCGAGCGCGCTCTCGCGCTCGCGATCGCGGGGAATCTCTTCCACCATCGCGCCGGCGGCATGGCGCACGCAGTCCTCATGCGGGTTCAGCCGGGTACTGTCGATGGCCACGCCGTTGTAGAGATACTGCAGGCGCGCCTCGGGGCCGGCATCCAGATGCAGGCGGGCGCGCAGGCTCGCGAGCGGCTGACGCTGCACGAGCAGGCTCACGGGACGCGCAAGCGATGCGGCGCTCCCCTCGCCAGCGAGCCGATCGTTGACCGCTGTCACTTCCTCGGGGGTAACTCGGATGTCCGCGTACCGCCGGACGAGCTCTGCCGGACAAGGCAACTCCACCGTGCCGCATTCGCGAGTGGCCAGATCCACGTAGACCGGCGGCTCGAGGTCAATCATGACCGCTGCGGCATCGCCGACATCGCCGGCAAGGCGCTGCTCGCCGTTCTCGCCGATGCGCCATCCGAGGTGCGCGCGCCGCAACGGACCCGCCTGCAGCGGCGCCGATCGCAGCGAGCCCCAGAAGGCCCGCCCGCTCGCCACCGCCAGCCGCAACACCTGCGCGCCGGACGGCCCCCGCAAGCGCCACGGTCCCTCGCTCTCCTCGGCAAGAAGCACTTCCAGGATGTCCTCGTCGCGCTCATCGACATAGCGCGGGTAGTGGCCGCGGCCCCGTGCCGTGTTCCGCGGCGCAAACGCCACCGCCGTGCGGGCCTGCTCTGATCCTGCCGCGGGCGTCGGACTGACCCAGAGACTCAGCCGCGGATGGCCTGCCCCAGGCGCTGCGACGGACTGCGCATCGGTCTCGAGCAAGTAGAGCAGTTCCTGCCGCGCCGCTCCCGGCCCATGCGGCCGCGTCCCGGCCCCGGACTGCGCGCGAGCCCGCGGTGATGTCGGCTCCCGGGCAACCCCCGCCGCCCCTGACTCGCGGCGGCACGCGGCGATCGAGACGGCGGCCGCGTGAATGCACGTTCCGCGCGCGCCGCAACTGCACTCGGCCTGCAGAGCCGCAGAGCCACTCGCCCGCCGGATGTAGACGCGATGAGCGCGCACGCGGCTTGCGGCCGACTCATCTGCGCGCACGATGCCGGTCACGACGCCACCGCCTTGGTGAACGCGGACCTCGGATACGAATCCCGCCTCGACCAAGCGCTCCGCTGCCCGGCAAAGCGGCTCGTCGAGGGCGGAACGCAGATCGGCTGAGAAGTGCGGGTCGGTCACGTACGGCGGCGGGCGGTTCCCTGCATGCGCATTATTCTCGCACGCGGCCGCGCGGCGATCGCACGCGATATGGACCCGAGCGCGTGGCGTCGGCGATTCACGGCCGGGAGCAGCCGCGATGACGACCGAAGCTGCTTTCGGATCCGGCCAGCGGCGATGCCTCAGATTGGAACGACTCTGATGATGCTCTTCAGCGCCTCAAAATCGGAGGGATTGCGTGTGTAGAGGGGAAGGCTGTTCGCTGCAGCCGTCGAGGCAATGAGCAAATCCGCCAAGCGTGCTCGGCTTGTCGGTCCAGCAGACCGTGCGGCCGAAAACATCCGGCCATACATTCGTGCGGCCTGCGCATCGAAGGGCAGCGGATTCCACGTTGCGGTTGCCCACTGCAGTCGATCCTGACGTCGAGCGCGTTCTTCTTTGTCGTCGGTCGCGTGCGGACCTGCGGCAAGCTCTGCAACAGTCATGGCGGCAATCGCGGACTCGTCGGGAAGCAATGCCGGATCGATCAGATCATGATCGATGACAACCGAAGTGTCGAGTAGCCCGCGTGTCGGCTCAGGCATCGACGCTCTGATCAATGACGGCATCGAGATCCGCCCGGAATCGATCGGCATCAACCCGAGGGGCGCGAGCCACCGCTTCCGCAAGTGTGGCTCGAGGCACGAACCGGCGCGGCTGCAAGGGCCGCAGCTCCGCCACCGGCGTGCCGTTACGCGAAACGATGATCGTCCGCCCTGCCTCAACCTCACGGAGGACGGCGGCGGACTGATTGCGCAGCTCGCGCTGAGTGACGATACGATTCACGGGGCAACCGTAGCACATGTCTCACATCGTAGCAAACCGCCTATAGGGACCTGTACTGATTTGCCCGGTCTTTGTGGCACGCGATCTGTCCGGTTCACGCTACCCCCCCCCAAGAGGCGCACCGTGCGATGAACGGAGTGGCCGCGCTCACCGGTCCCTGTGATTTCAGAAACATCATTCCGGCGGAATGACTGACATCGTTGCGGATTGATGCCGGGCCTAGGAGGAAATCCACGACCGAGGTGCGGCCGCAAAGGAGGCTCCCGGTCCCGCGCCGCTCCTGAGCCTTCTCCGTGCGTCCTACGTGTGCAGCGGCTTCGGCACGAATGTCAGACCGAGGGCGTGCAGGACTTTGAGCACGGTCCCGAAACTCGGGTTGCCGTCCTTCGAGAGCGCCTTGTACAGGCCATCGCGGGTAATGCCGGTCTCCTTCGCGAGCCGGACCATGCCATGGGCGCGGGCGA
>JAJZLX010000705.1:0-2521 GCA_021850555.1 Pseudomonadota bacterium
GTCCACGCCCCAGATCGTGCGATCGCCACGGGAGGTCTCGATCTTCACGAAGTAGGACATCGGCTCGCGCGGATCGTGGCGGTACGTCGCTCGCCCATGATCGACGAGCTTCCCGGTCAGGAGCCCTCCCTGCCGACCCCGGCGGGCGGGATCGCCGCCCCTGCGAGACTCGCTCCCTTGGTCGTCCTCGGATCGTTCGTGGCGCTCGTCTGCGCTCAACGCGCGCCCGTCCGCCTCCCGAACCGCCCCCCTCGCGTCGCGTGAGAGTGTACGCACGAGGTGCGCCTGGTCGAACTCAGTCGGACGGAACCCCTGCACCTCGAGGCCGGCCAGACGGGCGGCGAACCACGCCTCCTTGCGGAAGCGCTCCGTTCCGCGCACCGTGATCTCCCTCCAACCGCGCGCCTCGGCAATCACCACCAGGCTCCGGATGACCTCGGTGTTTTCGCTCGGGGTCGTGAGCCGCCCGCCCCGGTCGCTGAACGCCCGTGCGCCGTCGGCAAAGTAGTAGTGCTTGCCGACCTGCACGAATCGCTTGCGGACATGCTCTGGAACGAGACGCTGCCGCTCGGGCGATGCTTCGAGGTTGCTCGAGTCCTGCCCGCCTTGCTGGCCCGTGCCATGCTCCGCGCTCGGCGCCCGATTGTCCGCATCGCGTGGCGTTCCACGACGCTGCTTCGGTTGGCGGCGCGTCTCGGACGCCTTGGCTCGCCGCTTCGCCAGCTGGATCGAATTCTCTTGTATGCGCTCTGCCGAACCCGGATCGACCGCAGTATCGGCGCGCCTGCCCGGGCGGCGCGAACCCTTGCGTCCGCGCGTAGCCTCGATCGCATTCGCTGCGCGCGGCGGCGACGCGCCGCGCTTTGTCTCTCCGCTCGCCGGTGTCGAATCGGTGCGCGTCGCCATCCTTTCCTCCTATTGCTCTCGCAGGCTCTCAAGGAAGCTCTCGACCGCGGTGTTCATCTCCTCGGCGGTCAGGCGCTCGCCGTCGCATTTCTGCGGGAGATGCACCGCATCGAGCGGCGCCGCGAAGTCCTCGAGCGTCAGGGAATCGATCCGCTCGATGTCCTCGGCCGTGGCTTCGCGGGTCACCGGAGCAGGCGCCGCCGTCGCGTTCGGGTCTCCTGAAGTTTCGGCTGCGGGCGATATCGGCTCTGGTACGACAACGGGCGCCGGCGCCACAATGGGCGGCGGAAGTAGGCGCGCTCGGAAGCGGCCGTCCTCGAAGTAGCGCAGCTTCTTGCAGCGGATGGGCCACAGGCCCTCGTAGAAGACGATCGCCTGGCGCGAGCCCAGTGCCTTGACCTCCTGGGGCAAGAGCAACGGACGACGCTGCTCGCTCACACTCACACTGCGCGATCGGCGGCCCTTCGCATCGCCCAGCTCGAAAAGCGGCTTCGAAACCGTGCGCGCCCGGACGGTCGTGATCCCAAGCTCATCTGAGATCTCGCGCGCATCGGCGTAGTCCTTCGGTGCGAACACGATGCGCGCGGCGAGACTCTTGAGCATCGTCTCCGCCCCGTTCACCCCATAGACCTCGCGCAACTGCGCCGGTGTGTGAATCACGAGCACCACGCGCACGTTGTAACCTGGCAGGTAGCTCACCGACTCGGCGATGATCGGAATGCGCCCGAGCGCGGCGAACTCGTCGAGCATCATCAACACCTGGAGCTTCAATGTCGGGTCGTGCTCCGGGAGCGCCCGCGTCTGTAGCCCGATCGCCTGCTGGAAGAAGAGGCTCAGCACTGGTCGCAGCCGGTGCAGGTCGTCCGGGTTGACGCCGACGTAAATCGACATGGGCCGCCGCCTCAGGTCCCGGAGATCGAAGTCATTGCCGGACGTCGCGGCATCCAGGATCGGGTTGAGCCAGAGATCCAGTCGCGAGGTGAACGTCTTGCGGATCGAGCTCGCCGTCACTGGCGCGAGATCGATCACGTCATAGAGCGCACGCACGCACTGTGGGGAGAGCGGGAACTTGCCCTTGCCGCGCCCCTCGACGATACGCTTCCAGTGATGGCCAAAGCCCTCATCGTCCGAGGCCATACCCTGGCGCAGCACCTCACCGATGGTCTTCGGCATCGAGGGCGTCTCGAAAAGGTAGAGCGCAATGCCGAGAAAGAGCGAGCGGGCACTGGCCGTCCAGAAGGGATCAACGTTCGGCGGGTCCGGGTAGAGCATCTCCGCGATGCGCTGCAGGTCGTTCACGCGCTTCAAAGGGTCGGGCGAGACGTAGAAGAAGGGATTCCAGCGCGCCGTGCGGCCGTCCTCGGCGAAAGGATCGAAGAGGAAGCACGCCTGACCCGAGCGGGCCCGGAAGCCCGCCGTCAGTGTCCAGTTCTCACGCTTGATGTCGACGCAGATCACCGAGTCCGGCCAGTTGAGAAGATTCGGGATCACCACCCCGACGCCCTTGCCCGCACGCGGCGGCGCGGCGAGCACGACGCCCTGTTGCCCGCGAAGCATCAGGCAGCGTCGCCCGATCCGTCCCAGAATGATTCCCTCCTCGCCGAGCAGTCCCGCC
>JAJZLX010000705.1:2531-3923 GCA_021850555.1 Pseudomonadota bacterium
GGCGCCTCGCAAATCGAGCCTCGCCGTGCAGCGGCCGGCGCCGTGGCAAGAGCAGCGGCACCGCACTTAGCAGCACCAGCGCAGTGCCGCCGGCGCAAGCACGCAGCAGTGCCTCCCGCACATTCGGCAGACTGCCGTAGTAGTACGCGTAGCGGGCGACGGTCAGCGGCCCCGCACCATGAGGATCGAGGTGGAGTAGCCACAGAAGAATAAATCCCGCGAGATATTGCGCGGTGGCAAGTGCCGCGAGCGCGGCGCCCGCGATCTTCAGGACCCGTCCGGCCCGCCCCGCCTCAGCGGGCGGCCGCCAGGCTGCGGTGCTTGCGCTCGGGGGCATACCAGATCTCTTTGATGTAACGCTCATGGTGATCGACGCCAAACTGGATCACGACGTCGACGAGGAGGTAGAGCAGGTTCTTGATGTCCGCCCGGGCCAACTCCTGGCCGCCGGGGCTTTGCTTGACGAGGAGGACGAGCTGCTCGAAGGCGAGCTCCGCGCTTGCCGCGTGGACGCTCGTGATGGAGCCGGGGTGCCCGGAGTTGACGTTGCGCAGATAGTCGAACGCCTCCTCGGACCTCAGCTCCGCGAGCAGAATCCGGTCTGGCCGCATGCGAAGGCAAGACTCGAGAAGCTGCTTCGGCGTCACGCGCGCAAGACCCTGCCCGTCCTTGCTGTAGTAGAGGCGCACGTGGTTCGGGTGCTCATCGAGCACGAGCTCGCGGGCATCCTCGATCGTGATCAGCCGCTCATCGGTCGGGATCTCCCGGATCAGCGCCTTCGTCCAGGTCGTCTTGCCCGAGCCCGTGGGACCTGAGACCAGGATGTTCTTGCGGCTTACCACCGCAAGGCGCATGAAGTCCTCGTAGGCCTGCGCCTCGAGCAGCCGAAGGAGCGCCGTCTCCGTCTCATCGAGGGATTCACTCGCGCGCCGGGTCGCGCGGAAGATGCCGCTGCGCGCAAGCTCTTGGATCGTCCAGACCTGATCCGACGGCCGGCGGATCGTGATCGCAACGCAGCCCGGTGTCGTCGCCGGCGGCAGCACGATCTGGATGCGCTCGCCGCTCGGGAGCGCCGCCGAGAGGAGCGGCGATTCCTCGTCGATCCGCTGGCGGGTCGAGTTCGCGACGAGCTTGGCGAGCCTGCGGCACCAGTCGAAGTCCGCGAACGGTAACGCCTCGCGGCGCCAGCCGGAGCGCAGCTCGAGAAAGGCTTCGCCTGGCCGGTTGATGCAAAGCTCCGTGACCTCGGGATTGGCGAGGAGCGGTCGCAGCGCGCGAAGCGTGAGATCGAGCGAGGAGGCCTCCGCAGCTGGCGCACTCGCCGGCAGCGCCTCCTCGAGCGTGGCGCGCCGTACCGCCATCGAGACAACGGCGTTATCGCTCACCGACCGG
>JAJZLX010000640.1 GCA_021850555.1 Pseudomonadota bacterium
ACCTCCGCCTCCTCCGCAGATGGCTGATCAGGCTTCTTTGTGCCCTCGTCGCATGGCTCTCTGCCACAAACCGCTCACCAAGCCTCGGCTTCGCCCACCGCCAGATCACATAGTTCACAGGCGACTCGGTAGGAATTTCGTTCGCCCTAGGGTCCCGGTCGGAGCCGATCGGCGTCCAATCGGGACCCCATCAGAACGCATGATTAGATTGTCAATTCACGTGCGCACCGTCACGGAGAACAGTCGCACACTGAAGTTCGACAGCCAGGGCTTCGAGACGGAATAGTTGCCGGCCTAGAACCGCGTTGAACCAGGCCCCTGCGACAGCGCAGCTCTCGCCGGACGAGCTGGGCAGGGTCGATTTGAGAGGCTGCTGCTCGAAGGCGTGTCGTCGGATGCCTGTCGGCCAACTGGGATGGTCAAAGGTCAGATCAGGTGGAAAGGATCTTGCGCTCGGCCCAAGCTACTGCGGCCCCTGAAATCCACGCTGCCCAATGGCTGCGAGGACTTTATGGTTGATGTCGCGGCGTTTGCCTAGCTGTGCGGAGGTCAGGCTCCGAAGACGCATCGTATTTTGACAGAAATTGTATTCCCATTCATTGAGCACGCGGCGCTCGTGGAAAAAGGCGATCGCATCGGCATTCAGGCTCTTGTCTGGGTCTTTCCGTATTCGTTTGATGGCGGTGAAGATCAAATCCGATCGTAGCCCCAGAAACCGTTTGACACAGATGTTGCCTACGTCAGTCGAGTGGCCGGTGACGCGATTGTGGATGGAGCAGATTTCTATGATCGGGAAGTGGCCACACGGACAGGTTTCTGGCTCATCAGCTTCATGGATCCCGACCAAGCTCCATTCCTTGACGGCGACGTCCCAGCTTCCCGCATTGCTTAGGGGGAGGATGTGTGCCTTGAGCTGTTGGAGATTATAGCCATCTCCCATCGCTGTTCCTCCTAGAGCTGACGGAGTTCGTCCAAATCGTCGGCCGTCTGCTTCAAGATCGCTTCGTAGCAGGTGCTGCATACGCGGCGCTCGGCCGTGAAGGCGCCCCCAAGCTTGGGAATTGCGATGCAGGACGTTCCGGCCGGAATCTCGTCATTGCACCGATAGCATTCAGAGCGGCGCTGAACGTCAACGCGGACGGGGCGCCCGCTGGCGCCGCCGATAAGCGATGGCGTTTTCCCTTTAGGAGTTTTCTTGGTCATAGTCCGCCTTTGCCTTCCTGACCCTCCTGGCCAACGTCTGGACAAGGTCTTCGAGGTTGTCCAAGACTGATCGAAATTCCTCGATCGAGGCGGCCTGACGGTCCTTTCCTAGGCGCTTGTTGATTTCGTGGTTCACCATGGTCAGGGCAGCGATGAAGTTCGACCGCCCGCTCAATTTCAGCGACCGGTATTTGTAAATCAGCTCGGTGCCCGCCACCGTTAGCTCGACGTGATTGAGCACAACCGTCGCGAGGCGCTTGGCTTCTTCGTTGAGACGCTTCCGCGCCTCTTCCCACTCGCGTTGCGGCTGGACCGCAAAAGGTGCGGTCGGCGTGAGCTTGCGCACGGAACTCTTTTGGGCCGCCCGGACCATCTCCTCGACCTTACTGTCGTCGAGACCGAGGAGCTTGAACCGCTCGCGCAGGTCGTCGACGATTTGCTGGTCTTCGTGGCTGGTGAAGTCTTCTTCCCACAGGGCATCGACGATCTCATCGTGGACTACGACCAGCTCGCCGGCGCGCAACCGCGTCGTGCCGTCCAGCACAGGCTGCGGCGGTTCAGGTTCGTCGCCGCCAATAACCTTGTCCCAGAACGCCTTATCGTCGTTCTCGAAATCCTTGAACTCCTGGAATCGGGCATCGAGGTTCATGCCCAGATGCGTCACGATGTGGCCGAGGTTGTCGGGGTGACCGGGACTATTCTGGACAACGACCCGCATGATGCGGCCCACGAATTGGAGGTACGGTCCGAGTGACCGGAACGGCCGGAAGATCGCAGCAACGCTGAGCTTCGGGTGGTCGAACCCCTCGCCGAGCATCTGGACCTGGATAATGCAGTCGAGCGTTCCATTGCGGAGAGCCGCGAGGATGGCGGCTTGCTCGTCCTCTCGCTGCTTGCTGTGGATGACCTCGGCCGTGAACCCACGCTCCCTGTAGAGCGAACTGATTTGTCGGGCGTGATTGATCGAGCACGCGACGGCGATGAGCTGATGTTGGGTCCCGGTTTGGCGGAGCTGCTCCAGCCGTTCGAGGCTGGTGTCGACGATATGCCGATTGCACAGCGACGCCAGCGCGACCCCGCGGCTGAACCACTCCTCTTCCTTGAGCTTCATCACCTCATCAAGCGTGTAGGCGCGGCCGCGCTCGTCAGCGAAGCCAAGCTCGATTGTCGAGGGAGCGACGTAGGTCGACTTCAGGCGCTTGATGTAACCCTTGAGGGTCGCGTTTCGGAACGGGTAGCGGTAGACCAATTCGCCATCGAGTTCCTGCCGGTCGCTACGAAACGGTGTTGCGGTGAGCAGGATCACCTTTGCCTGGTTGAATCGCTCAATCACCCGCTGCCAGCTCGCGGCCGCGCTGTGATGCGCCTCGTCGACGATGATCATGTCGAAGAAGTTGTCGGGGAACTGGTTCAGCCACTTGTCGAGGTCCGTGGCGAGCTGCTGCACGTTGGTGATGACGACGTGTGACCTGGTCGCGACGGTAATGTTGCCGGTGTCGAGCGTGGTCGCCAGCGGGCCGGAGATCATCTGGTCGGCGGTGAGCACAGCCGCCTTTCGCCAGAAGCATTTCTGGCGATTGGTGACATCCATCGCCTCGTAGAGGCCCTGCTTGATAGTCAGGTTGGGGGCGATGACAAGGACGCGGCCTTGCGCAAGGCCGAGCGGCAACAATGATGCCAACCCCGTTTTGCCGCAGCCAACCGGAATCTGCAGGATGGCTTTGTTCTTCCCGGCCCGGAAGAATTCGTAAGTGCGTAGGTAACCCTCGCGCTGTGGATCGCGGAGCTCGTCGTTACCCTCGATCTTGAATTCGATGTCAGTGAAGAACGATTGTACGGGCCGGTGGCCACGCATCCATGCGTCCAGGCCCGCTTTCTCAAACGTCCACTTCTTCCCGACTTTGCGGGCGGGAATAGTGCCCTCCCGAGCCATCCCATAGAGCACGGTTTTACCGACGCCGATGTAGGTGGCGGTTTCCTCCAGGGAGAGCCAGTTTTCTTCAAGAGCAGCCATTGCACACCATCGTTTAATGCCATATGATAGCAAATGGCAGATACAGATGCAAGGGATACTGCCTGGCGTGAGGAAATGCAGTCGCTTGGTGTTGTGGTTGGGCCTAAGGGGCCTTCCGACGTGCCGAGTCGCCGCCGTTGAAGGATGTCAGCAAGCCGAAATGGAATAGCGAATAGGGGTGGGACGTGCGCATCTCGCGAATAAAGATCAGCAACTTCGCCAACTTCTCGGAAATCGACGTCGAGACGGGCGAGAGCATCGTCATCGTCGGCGAGAACAAGGTCGGCAAGAGCAACTTCGTCCGAGCCTTGCAGTTGATCTTGGATCCGGGCCTTTCCGAGCGTGATCGCCAGCTCGGGCTCGAGCATTTCTGGGACGGCCTTGAGGAAGACAAGCTCGGCGAAACCATCGAGATCGCGGTTGATCTGACCGACTTCACGGACGATCCGCGGCTGATGGCGCATCTCAATGACTGCGTGGTCGATCCTGGCCCGCCGATGGTCGCCAGGCTTACATACCGCTTTCAGCCGAAGACCAATCTTGGACGCGATCCGCAGAGCTTGGCCGACTATGAGTATATCATCTTCGGCGGTGACGATCCCGAGATGGCCATCGGTCCGTCGCTGCGGCGGATGCTGCCTCTCGATGTTCAGGTTGCACTACGCGATGCCGAGAAAGATTTGTCGAGCTGGCGCAACTCGCCGCTGAGGCCGCTGATTGAGGAACTCGGCACTTCCCTGGACGAGGATGCGCGCGCGGAAATTCAGGAGCAGGTCAACCAGGCTCAGGCCGAACTTGTCAGCCACGACGAAGTGGTCGCTACGGCAGAGCGGATCAGCGAGCGGCTGATCGCTATTGCTGGCGAACAGCATGCCGTGCCGTTGACGCTTGGCCTCGCACCGACGCGAGTCGACGCGCTGCTGCGGAGCCTGCGTCTACTGATCGACAACGGTGCGCGCGGCATTCCGGACGCCAGCCTTGGTACCGCCAATCTTATCTTCTTGGCGCTTAAGAGCCTCGAACTCGATCGTCTTGTGGCAGACGGCGAGCGAGATCACACATTTTTTGTCGTCGAGGAGCCGGAAGCCCATCTCCATCCGCACGTCCAACGTCTCGTGTATCGGTATTTCCTGGGCAGCGGTGGCGACGACGGCGAGGACGCGCCGCCGCTCACCACGATCTTGACGACGCACTCGCCGCATATCGCAAGTGTGACCCCGATCCGTTCCATCGTGTTGCTCCGTCATAACGCAGCGGCGAATGCGACGATCGCGGTTTCGACGGCGACGGCCCCACTCAGCGAGCGCGATGAGGCGGATCTCCAGCGGTACATTGATGTGAGCCGCGGCGAGATCTTCTTTGCTCGGGGCGTGATTCTCGTCGAAGGCGACGCCGAGAGGTTCCTGGTGCCAGCTTTTGCAGAAGCGCTGGATATCCCTCTCGACATGCTCGGCATTACTGTCTGCTCGGTCGCCGGCACAAATTTCACGCCCTACGTCAAACTGCTGGGTCCCCAGGGCTTGAACATCCCCCACGTCATCCTGACGGACCGCGATCCGAATGGGACAAGCCATCCGCGCGTTCGTCGGCGACTGATCAATCTGCTGGAGTTGCGGGAAGAGGGCGTCAACTACCGGCGTTTGGATGCAGATGCCGTGATCGCCCGTGCCGAACCGTTCGGCTACTTTGTCAACAGCAACACGCTGGAGCCGGAGCTATTCACCGGCGGGCTCGCTGAGGCCATGCAGGAGGTGATTGGGGAGGAGCTTTCTATTGGCAACGACACGCGGGAGGAACTGCAAGGATGGGTGGACGATCCTGACACGCTCGACGAGGACGCGCTGATTGCGCTCATCGAACGGATCGGCAAGGGACGCTTCGCCCAGGCGCTCGCCCCTAGCGTTGCCGCTGAGACCTGTCCGGATTACATGCGGCAGGCGCTGGAGTACATCCGCGATGCCCTTGCGTAGCGTCAGCGCGGCGTACCTCGCCCAAGCGGCCGACCTTTCCGGCAATCCAGGGCAGCAAGCGGCCTACGACTCCACAGGCAACTGCATCGTGCTAGCTGGGCCCGGCAGCGGCAAGACCAAGACGCTGGTGCTGAAGCTTGCCCGGATCATGGCAGAGGACGTGCGCGCGCCACGCGGAGCGGCGTGCATTACCTATAGTCAGGAATGCGCACGCGAGCTGACGCGTCGTCTGGAGCGGCTAGGCCTCCGCGAGGCGCCCAATCTCTTCATCGGCACGGTGCATGGTTTCTGCCTGCGGCATCTCCTCATGCCGTATGGTCGACTGGCGGATCTGCCGGTGGCGTTCCCGCTCACCGTCGCCACGCAGCGACAGAGCGACCAGGCGATGAAGCGCATCGGCGACCGTCTGTTCGGCGTTGGCCACCCCAATAAGCCCATGGACCTTGGACGGCATCGACGGTCCGTCCTCGACAGGACGTCGGTCGCTTGGACAAGCGAAGGGGAACTCGCTGCGTGGGCAGAGGGATACGAAGCAGAACTGCGCCGCTTGGGCCTCATCGACTTCGATGACCTCGTGGTCTTCGGGCAACGTCTGGTTTCGGAGCATGACTGGGTGCTCCCGCTGCTTCAGGCGAAATTTCCGGTGCTCGCGGTAGATGAGTATCAGGACCTCGGGGTCGCCTTGCATCGGATCGTCAAGCGCGTCGCCTTCGATGGCGGCGTCCGGCTCTTTGCGGTGGGAGACCCCGACCAGTCGATCTACGGCTTCACCGGCGCCGACGGAGCGCTGTTGCAGGAGCTTGCCGAGCGAGACGATGTCGAGCGAGTTCAGTTGCAGCTTAACTATCGCTCGGCATCGCGCATCGTCAGCGCATCCGAGTTGGTGCTGGGCGAAGTCCGCGGCTACCAGTCCAACGACCCGGATCGGCAAGCGGTCATCGAATTCGTTGAGTGTGACGAGGGCCTCGAGGGGCAGGCCGCCCACGCGGTCGCCGAGATCATTCCGGCAGCTCTCGCTGCCAAACCCGGGCGCGCGCTCGGTGACATCGCTATCCTCTATCGAGACTATCGGGCCGGAGACGTCGTGGCGGAAGCTGTCTCCGCCGCAGGGTTCAATTTCGTCCGCGTGGACACCGCGGCACCTTACCGCAAAGTCGCGCTCACGAGCTGGATCGAGGATTGCGCAGCGTGGTGCGCCGGCGGCTGGCGCGAGGCCCGGCCACAGTTGCGTGGCCTGCTAGATCGCTGGCTCGGATTTCATCGCGCACGGATCTCCGAAGCCCAGGCCCGGGACGAGTGCCAGCGCCTGACGCAGCTTCTGTGGTCCCGTCGCGTCGAGGAAGGACTGGCTAGGGACTTCGTCGCCGGCGTGCGAGCTGGCATGCTCGACGCGCTTATGGTGGCCGAGCCGGGTCTTGCCGATCAGCGCGAGCAGGTGGACCGCATGTCGGCGGCCCTCGCAGAGGGAGGAGTGCTCGCCGACCTCGACCTGGCTAGCCTCGGGGGACGCGACGGGTCGCCGCTACATCTAAACCTGCTGACACTGCACTCCGCGAAGGGGTGTGAGTATGACGTGGTGATTATGGTTGGCCTCGACCTCGGTAGCCTCCCCTGGCGCAACGAGTTGCCGGCGGCCCGCCGAGAAAGCCGGCGGCTCTTCTATGTCGGCCTCACGCGCGCGCGGGACGAAATCCACATGCTCTATTCGGGCTTCGTCGATACCGGCCGCGGGAGGATGTATTGGGGTCGCTCGCCTTTCTTGAATGAGCTGGAAGCGCGGATGGAGGAGGCGGAGGACGAATAATCGATGCTGTCATTTCGTGAAGCCCAGGCGGTCGAAGACCTAGCCGACCTCCTCTACGATTTTCTTCCTGGAAGCGGGAACAATAGAACGGCCTTTCCGCTTGCGGCTGTGCAAGCCGGTGTCGGTGATCTATGGAATCCGGGTAGCAAACGCTCGGCGATCGTTCAGCTTCTGACAGCCACCCTCGAACAGCGCCGTTCTTCCTTTACCAAGCTGATCGTGGTGATCGTCCGACAAGCGATGACCTACCGTCGCGGCAAGGGCAATCCACTGACTCGCGAGGAAATTGATCGGCTAAACGGCCTTTTGCCCGCGGTGGAATTCAAGATTCGGGACCTACTCGACCCCGGCTTCCTCAGCACCTTCGGTGCGCCGAAGAAAGAAGAGCCGGCGCCGCAGGCAACGACGACATTGAGTGCGGCAAAAGCCCAGGAGCTCGCTACGCTGCTCGTGGAGATTACAGGGCTAGACCCGCAGACGCGGGGACTTCGTTTCGAGAACTTTCTCAATGAATTGTTTGCAGGGTTTGGGCTGGCGCCGCGCGGCTCATTCCGACTTGTCGGCGAGCAAATCGACGGGAGTTTCAGGCTGCATGGTCAGACGTATCTTGTAGAAGCGAAATGGCACGGGCCAAAGATCGGTTTCGGAGACTTAATGACCTTCTCCGGCAAGGTTGGTGGCAAAGCGTCGTGGTCCCGCGGCCTCTTCGTGAGCAACTCGGGGTTCACGACCGAGGGGCTTGAGGCGTTTACGCGAGGCCGGCAGACAAATCTCATCTGTGCCGACGGACTGGACCTCTACGAGGTCTTGTCACGTCGGGTGTCGCTGATCGACGTGCTCGACGAGAAGGCGCGCCGCGCGGCTGAGACCAATCGTGCCTTTGTTGCCGTTCGCGATCTTGGGCTCCCTGGCACTTGAGACGGTGAGTGAAGGGCACGGACGGTTCATGGCGGTGGATAGAGGTGGGTGATCCAAAATGCGCACGCCTCCACAACCTCCAGCGCCATGCCTGGCGAATGAATGTCGGAAGTGCCGTGGGAAAGGCCATTTCGCAGGGCTATCAAGGCCTCGATGGGATCGGTCAAAGCGTTGGCGCCCGGCGTAAGCGGGGGTAGGACGCCACCCTTCCTTGCTCGATCGACGAGATTGCGCAGCGTGCCGCGCGCGGCGGCCCCATGGCCGTGGAGGCGATGTTTCAGCGTCAGCTCGAACGCACCGAAGGCCTGCACCTCACCGACAACAAACAGGTCATAGTCGAAGAAGGCGTAGATGATGGTGTTCCGAGCGCGGTCGAAGGCGGCGCTGACCTCGTCCGGCACGGCGTCGCTGATATTGATGTTCGCGATCGCTCCATGATGGTCGGCAAGCGTCATTCGCCGGGCGATGCCGCCCTGAACGACGCACAGGTCGGCGAAACGGGGATCGGGCTTCAAAATGTCGTCGAGGGACTTGAAGGGCATTCGTCGATCCTGTCCTCACGCCGCTTACGTAAGTGCCCAACCTGTATACAGCCAGCGGGACTTCCTCCGTTTTCTTCGCTGGATCGACACCTTTCTGCTCGAATTCCCTGGCGTCCAGCAAGCCCTCACCCTGGCGGTCGGCAAATCTATGTTTGTCGGTTCATTGGATCGTCTACAACGTACCACTCCGGAATCGTCGCCCGCCATGTCGCCGATCCCTGCGATCCGTCAATAATGCAGGTCAGTCGGGTAAGCGATTGGTCGCGGGCGCTCAGCCACGGCACGATGACCCTTGTCTTCCAGGTGAGCGTTGGCGGAAGCCGCTGGATCAATCCTGACAACGGTCCGGCGCCATGGCGCCGAAGAGCGTCTGTGAACTCGCCGACGGCGCCCGCCGCCAGGTCGGGAATAGCCACGAGGTCTTCCAGAGCAAGGCTGCCGTCGTCGGACTTTGCCGTGCCGCACCGGAGATGGCCCATCATCGGGCCTCCCTGGTTGGAGTAAGCCCGGCCAAACAGCTCCGTTAGCTTGGTCAGTTGCGGCACGTTCGCCGCCACCTCGTCCTCGTCAATAATGAACATCACGTCCTGGCCCGCCGCCGATAGACCGCTGACTAGAAAGACGCTGAGGTAGATCACCCACATCAGCCGATCCGCAACGGCCGGCTTCCAAAAGGCGCGCAACTCCTCGCGCACCTCATCGCCGAGTCCGATTCGCGGTCGCCAACTTGTCGACCGCGAAGGTCACGAGCACGCCGTCTACTAGACTCGCCAGCCGCAGGAACGGTGCGAGAGCACGACGCCGAAGCCCGTCGTTCAGGGTCTTGAACGACATGCGCCGGTGGTGAGTGAAAAATTGCGCTCGGAAGGCGGCTTGGGTCGCCAGCCACGGCCCGTTCCGGTCCAGATCGAAGACCAGAAAGCTGAATGTCTCGTAGGGTTGCAACTTCTGGCTTCCACCGATGTCGCACGTTACGAGCAGTTGGCGCCCACGGCCGCCTTGCATGAGCAGCGGCCGATGACGAGCGAGAGCCCTATCGAATATCCCCGCCAATCCGGTCCCAAGTCCGGTGCGGCTGAAGCATCCCTGAAGCGGATCCCTCAGGCTAGCCAAGGCGGGAGAACATCGACCGCTGGCGGGGGAGCACCAGTCGGTCGTTCCAAGAAACCGTCCTGGCGCGAGGCTTCTGAGCTCCATTTTCGCTGATGATGAACAACTCGCCTTCCTCGCGCAGCAGGATCAACTGCCGCGAAAGAATGTCAGACGTCACCGGCGTATCGTTGCAGTTGCCGGCGAACAGGGTCTCGACCGCCAGGCCGGCGCCATCGCGAGTAGCCGCATGGATCATGCGCGGCAGTTGCTCAACAACAGCGGCCTCCGATCGCCGCATCGCGTCGTCATCGAACACGAAATCGAACAGGCCCTGTCGAAGATCCCTTGACGGATCGAATCCAAGGGCAAAGCAGCCGGCACCGCCGTGGTGCTGAAAATGATTGTTCAAGCGCCAGTGAAGCTTGCCCATCTCATCCCTGGCCTGCCGGTGGTTCGACAAATGCAGCAGCCAGTACGACCGATGGCTGTCCACAGAATGGATGAAGAAGGGGGTGTAGAATCTGGCCCCGGTACGCTCCTGGACGTGGCGATAGAGGCCATTCTGAATCAAGAACCGCCAGCCGTCGCCGTTCCGCATGTCCGTGAGGGCGCGAACGTCCTCGCGCCCCATCTCAATCGCCAGCAACGCCGCGCTTTCCGCCGTTTTGACGGACAGGAAGTCGATAAGGGAGTCGACCGCGAACGTCAGGAGGATTTCTGGGTTGCGGAGGTTGGCCAGCAACGCGCGGATCGTAGCCAGGCGCACGTCGCTCCAGCCGTACTGATCCAGGAAAAACAACGACCGATGGGCTGTGCCCTTGCGCTGAATGCGCTCGACGATCCCCGGACACGCTTCCTCGAAGGTGGAGCAGATCAGGAAGATATCGGCGCCGATCCGCGCTCCTTGGCCACGTTTGATCAGGAGGTCTCTCAGATACGCGATGTGGTCGGCGTTCTCGTCGACAAAGACGAAGTCCGCACGGACCTGGAAGCCCTTGGTCCGTGCCGCATTCAACGCCGCGTCCGCCTGTTGGACGGCGCGCAGCAGCCGCAGCGGCGATCCCTCCGCTTCGCCCTGTCCCCTCCGATAGATGCCGCCGCCACAGAAGCCATCCACGACTGTGAGGTTGAGCATGGTCTGGCTGGGCGTGCGGGTCAGCCGCTCGATGTAGATGCCGAGGTACTGCTCGAAGATCTCGTGCTTGGCGACGCTGTGCTCGCCGAGCAGGGGTGGCGGTTCGCCGATCCGCCAGTCATATCCGTTGCTCATTTGGCGGATGGCCCGGCACGACGCTCGCCCAGGCGCTCACCCATTTTCAGGATGTAGTCTGCGCCTTCCTGACCCTTCGGATGGGGACCGGCCCAGAGCAGATAGTAGAGTGGCATGCCCCTCGTGTTCCGGATGAGGCGGGGCGTCGAGACCTGTCCGAACACCGCCTTTAGATTGGAGCGGTACAGCTTCAGGAGGCGATCGGAATAGTCTTCGCGTTTTTCGAATCCAGAAGTGGCGAACAGGCCGCTTCGCTCCTTGTAGACCTCGGCGAACCACGCGCGTGAGCCGAAGTACGCATCAAGCGTCTTGGCCCAGGCGTCGGGAACCTCCCCCGAGTTCGGCAGCATGCGCTGGATCGCCATATTCAGCGCGAAGTTGACCACGACTTCGAATAGACCTGTGTCGGCTAGCTTTTGAATGCTGGACCAATCCACCTTGGCGCCAAACGGATCAAGAAAAGCAATTCCTCGGTGGGACGCCTTTGAGATCGACCGCGATGTAATCCAATCAATGCCCGCGGCGGCGTCCATGTGCAAAACGTCAATATGGCGCGATCCGCCATATTCTTGCTTCATCGCTTCCAGTTCGTCGCCGCGCGCCCGATCAGGTTCGATGAACACGTACCGGGAGAACGGATTGGCGACATCGAGCGCGACTCTCGGCGAGCCGTCGACCAACTCACGCTGCTCTGCGTCGACCTCCTGCTCATCGAGAAAGAGCGGCGTCCCGGTCGCGTCGTTCTTGGGCTCGGCGCGGACCACAGCCCGGCCGCCGCCGGCGAAGGCGTCGACGTAGATGGTTCGCCACGGCTGGTTCTTCAGGACCTTGGTATAGAAGTCGAGGTAGCGGCCAAGCGCGTCGAGTTTTTCCTTAGCCCAAGGCCCTACGACCGCAATGTCCGGCACTAGAGGCTGCTCGCCTGCGCGCCGGGGAATTCACTCCACTCCCGGCCATCCAGCTCGCGCCCCCCCGATTTGGGCCGTATCCCACCCCATTGCTTGAAGAAGAAAGCGACATTCTGCTCGACGCATTGATCGCGGACTTCGCGCACCCATTCGAGATGGATGGGGCGGGCACCGGGACCCGACTCGCCGCCGGCGATCACCCAGTCGATCCCGCCCAGATCGATCTGGCCGACGGCGCCGATCAGCGGCTCGATTGACAGGAACCGCACGCCGGCGGGACTGGCCCGCAGATGCTTGATCCGCGCTGCGCCCTCGGCGTCTTCTACGGATACGCCGCACCAAATGTGCGCCGGCCCCCTAGTGTCGCCATACCGGAACCGGAGATAATCGCGCATCAGGGAGCTGCGCTTCGTTAGCACCTGGAAGACGTGCCAGTCCGCCGTCTCCATCGTATCGAAAACGCGATCGACAAACGCGCGAGGCACGTTCTTGTGGAACAGATCGCTCATCGAATTCACGAAGATCATGCGCCGCCGCTTCCACTTGATCGGCTGCTCCAGCCGCTCGGGCCGCAGCGTCAGATCAAAACCAGTTGCAAAGGGATGGCCGGGTACACCGCGCCAGCGTTCTGAGAATCGCTCAGCGTAACAATTGTCGCAGCCGCGCGTGATCTTCGTGCAGCCCGTCACTGGGTTCCACGTTGCATCCGTCCACTCGATCGCGCTTCCGTCAGCCATTATCTCACCAACCGAACAAGCTAAGCATATTATACTTTGAACAAAACAAGAACAATGGGCAGCCGATCTGCCGGCTTTGAACCGAGCGAGCTTCCGTTTGCCCAGTCAGATCGACGCGGACCGAACGTGGACATGACTCAGGCAATGGCCCGTAGGCCCTTGGCTTTAACCAAATTCAAAAGCTTCAGCGATGGCCCATCCGGGCGTTTCTCACCTCGCTCCCATTTGCTGACGGCGTCCTTCCGAACATTGAGGTAGTGCGCGAAGACGGGCTGGGAGACCTGCTCGCGCTCGCGTAGCGCCCGGATTTCCTCCGGGGTGAACTGCTCGACCGGGGTAAGGCATAGGGCGTTGAACTCGCGCATGGTCGCCTTGTCCACGAGCCCGGCCTTGTGGAGGCCGGCCGCGGTCTTGTAGACCGAGGCGAGGATACCGCCTTCAACCTTGTTCTTCGTCGCCGCCATCGTTTTCAACCTCATTCAATTCGCCGGCGGTCTGAGCCGCCTCGAGCTGCTCCTCCAAAAACCCGAGCAGCACGTCCGCCAACCGCTTCAGGGCTTTCAGCTCCTTCGCCGGCACATTTGCCTTGTCGCTCTTGGCGAAGCCATGGGCGAAGAAGCTGTGGCTCCCGACCCGAAACAGGATGATTGTTCGGAACCCGCCTGACTTGCCGCCGCCTTGCCGGGCGACGCGCTGCTTGAACACACCACCACCCAAATCGGCGTCGTAGTGGCCGGCCGCCACATCCTGAGCGGCTTGGAGCAACTTCGCATCGGCTAGGCCCGCCTTTCGGGCAAACCGGGCAAACTCCTTCGTGACATAAACGCTCATTCTCGGCTGTACCCGCCGAGCACGAGAGAAATATAGCTCTTAGGACTACAGAATTCAAGCGGCATCGACACGGCGGACCCCTTGCCCAGAGGGTCGGACCAGCCGCCTATCGGACTGTCGAACAGGGGCCGTACTCAGGGCCTGTTCGATCTCCTCTGCGACCTTGTCGGCCGCCAGAAGCAAAGCCTTGTCGAGGTGGACATAGCGCTGGGTGACGCCCCGCCCGGTGTGTCCCAGCAGGCCCGCGATGGTCAGTTCGGAAAACCCAAGGTCTCCGGCAACGCTGGCGAAGGTATGCCGAAGAACGTGGGGTGTTACGCCCTCGAGCTTGGCCACCAGGCAGAGCAGCTGGAGCACCCGGACGACGCCAACGAAGTGGCCGTCGCCAGTCTCGCTCGGGAAGACGTAGGGATTCTCTTCCCCGCCTGATGGTTGGGCCAGAAGCAGCTTGAGGGCCGGCTGGCCGACGGCGCGAAGCTGCGCGCCGCTCTTCGTCCTGGGAAAACGTACACATGGGGCGTCCGGATCGATCCAGGCTCGTTCCAGCGTCAGGGCCTCCATTCGGCGAAAACCGGTGAGAAGCATGAGGCGGATCGCGGCCAGCGCAACCGGGCTTTCTTCGTCGGCCTGCTGGATCGCCTTCCCGAGCGCCGCGATCTCTCCCAGCGATAAGCGCCGCTCGACCTTGTTGTCCGTGCTGACCTTTCGGACGCCCTTTGCCGGATTATGGCTGATGAAGTGAAGCCTAGCCGCCTGTTCGAAGATCGTGTGCAACATCCCGACCGTGCGGCCTGCGACGCCAGCGCCGCCGGTGGTTATGCCGCCGCGGCCCTTCCGAGGCTTGGCGGTCTTGCCGGCGACGACATCGGCCTGAAAGCGTTCGATGTCGGCCAGCGTCAGACTTTCGACCTTCCGGTCTCCGAGGAGGGGGCGGACATGGGTCTCAATCCGGCTGCGGTCGAGGGCCAGGGTCTTCTTGGCGATCGGGCGGCGGCGGCGGCCGAGCAGTTCGCCGCTTTCCGCCTTTTCGAGATACCAGTCGCAGATCTCCGCCACCGTGGAGGCGGTGCGCGCGGCGCGCTTTTCCGCGACAGGGTCGGCTCCCTGCGCGACGCCGCTGAGCTTGCTACGTGCGAGCTTACGCGCTTCCTCCGCGGTCAATTCGACCACAGAGCCGAGGGTCAGGCGTTTGCTCCTGCCTTCGGCGTTTCGGTACTGGATGATGTAGGCGCCTGCGCCGGTCGGCTTGAAGCGAACACCAAAGCCTCGCAGTTCGTCGTCCCAGGCGACAACGTCCTTCTTTGTGGCACGGCCGGCGTAGCGGGCTTTCGTGCCATCGACATCACTCGGGTTGGCTTTCTTGGGACGAAGGGCATCGACAAGTCGCTTTGTGATCCTCGCCATCGCGCACCGCCTCCGATTTGCTTACCCGAATTGCAGCATAGCACGCGGGTAAGCAGGAGGGAGAAAAGCAGGGCGTAGGCCAGCGACATCAGGGCAGGACCAAACCCTTGTTTTATATGCGTTATTCAAAGTGGAGCGAAGCGCGTCGCGGCAGAGAGTAGGGTCTGCCGCCTCTTGCCAAGGTTGGGGTCGAGGGTTCGAATCCCTTCGCCCGCTCCAGATTGTCTCAAGGAAATCAGCGGTTTAGAGCGGTCCTTCAGGGCCGCTTTTTGCTTCCCCGGCCCCCGGGCGATTGTCGGGAAAGCACTGGGGAAGCAGCGGGGGGCGGGCTGTGGCGGGCGCATGGCGTCTATTGGCATGGCTAGGTCCTCGGATCTGTCGTAACCAGCCGGTCCCAGACCGTATGCACGCTGGCCACGATGCTTGCCGCCGCTTCGAGCAGGTTCGCTTTGCTGGAGCGCGATGCTTGTCCTCGGATTTGCTGTCCCCGCCTTCTGGGTGAAGGCACCAGCATTATCGCTCCGCTTCCAAGGCAGCCCGATGAATCGGCCTGACGAGGGGCAGCAAGTCAAGGACGCGCGCCAAGCTTCGACCGACTGAAGGCGTAGCGGCCGCCGATCCAGCGCGCAAGTTGCTTTCGCCGACGCCAGCAACGGCCTGTGCTGCCACTCGTTGGCTGCGCCCAAAATTATGTCCTATTCGATGAGGCGACGAGGTATGTCTTGCCGATCCCCCGTCGCTGAAGGATGGCGTTCAGGGATGCGAGCCGCTTCACCTGGGAAGTGGTATCAATCCCGAAGTCGTAACGCACGGTGACCTGCCGAGGCGGTGTCCAAGCGCCAAACCCCTGATCCAGCACGATCGTCGCGGCATTTCCGTCAGCAAAATCGACATCGAGGTAGCGGCCATGCGGCACATCCTTTTGAAGCAGAGCGACGTGAAGACCGCGCTGTCGACCAAATAGTTCGATGACCGCTTTCTGATCGGCGGAGTCGCGCCAATCGTGCCAAACCTGCCAGGGGTCGACGCGAAAGTCATTAGAACGCGGCGGACGGGTCTCGATGATAAGGTTCGCGTCCGCAGCGCCCGACTGGGAAACAATTTGCTGCATTGTGTCGATCAGCAGGCGCGCCACCAGAGGCGACGATACATAGGAATCTCGGTAGACAATCCGTGTGATGCCTGCCTTCGGCCAGCTCCCGCACTTTGTCAGCAACTCGATGATGAGTTGGGAAGCGCGAGCACCAAACGTCGCAATGTCACAATCGAGTTCCGAACCGATCTGCATGAGATGAGCCCCCGGCGTGGGAAGGAGTGTGTCGAGGTTGACCGCCGAGCACTGCACGGTGATTGATGGGCTTCCTTGGGCTACCGGGTGGCCGACAGGACGTCCCCACGCAGGGCCAGGAAACCGTGGTTCCGCCTCCCGCGTCGCCCATACGCGGCTCGAGCCTCCTTCAGTGTGGACTACCGCCAACGCATGTGCGCCGTTGGCAAAAGTAGGCGTAGCGGCCACGACGAGCGATATATTGTGTTGCAACGCGAAGTCGCGAAGGACGAGTTTTTCCGCCGGGCTCAGCGAGGCGAGGAGCGTCGATGCGAGAGCAAGCCGAGTAGCGTGCCCCCGCCGCTTCCAATCCAGAAATTGTGCGGCGAGCGGCCAATCCTGCAACGCCGTCGGGCTGCTTCGGTCAGGCAAAAAGACCGTCACAGTCGCGCGTGCGGATAGGCGCAGGTCGCGATCGATCTCGTCTACCGGCGCGAGGGACAGACCTGCGCCCTCAAAACAGCGCTCCTCAGGGGCGAGTTCGTCGGGGAATTTGAGATGTGCCTGAAGAAAATCCAGCGCCACAGTCCGGTCGAGTTCGTCCTGACCACCAGGTGCATCGGACGTCAGCACACAGGCGGCGCAAGCTTTCTCGCATCCAGGCGTTCCGCAGTTGAGAATCTGTTCTGCACGCCGAATGGTGGTGCGCATCAGATGCTCGAACGACACGGCAAACCCAGCGCCACCCGCAGCCCGATCGAACAGGAACAAGGACACGGCTGACGCCCCAAGCGCGTTATGGCTCTGACTGACGGCGAAGCCCATTTCGTCGGCCTCCACGCCGAGTTCCTGGGCCAGTGCCTCCCGCAGCGCGATGACCAACGCATTGGCGCCGGCCCGGCGAAGCGCGTGTTGCGGCTGTAGTTCAACAACGTCGGTCGTGACTTCTAGGCCAAGCGCGAGGTTGCGTCTGATGCTGAACGGCTTGTCGTTACCGGGGCAAAGATCCTGTCCCCTCCGGTACCGAAGCGGCTTGTGGTCAACGAGTGCTGGGGCAGGCGACGATGATCCGCGATTGTCACTATCGGCTTCTGCCCGGCCACACTGGAGACAGATAGCGTAGCCAAAGCCGCTTGGCCCGCCGCGATTTGAATAGTAGACGAGACCCTCGCGGCTACACCGATAACGCCCAAGTCCGGGGATCGGCAAACTTTGCCAAGCCACATCGCGCGTGGAGACAATCGGATCTTCGGGCGGAACATACGATAACGTGTCCGTGTCGGCGTGCGCGCGGACTCGCGGGTCGACCGAGAAGCCTGCGGGGCGAAGGAACTCTTCGCTGGTGAGCTGCTCCGCGCCGCATAACGGACAGCAGTCCTGCCGCCCGCCGCGCTTGATGTCGCTCGCACCGCACGCCCCGCAGCGCCAGAGATAGCGCAGGCTCTGAACCTCAGCGACATTTTCCTCGTTCGCCGGTCGTTTCCAGTTCAGGGTCACGCCAGCTGACTTATAGACGAGGCCATCGAGTACAACTTCTGATCCGGGTGCATAATCACGGATCGCGAGGTCAAGCGATCGCTGCGGCCCCACTGTGCGGAATTGGCGCGAGCCTTCCTGTGGAGTGTCTTGTGGAGACTTGAATTCCTTCCCTGGCATGAACGTAACCACATCGGTCGGAAAGCCGTGGCCTGGGAGGAAGCCACGGTCTGCAAGGCTGCCGAGCAAGAATTCCCCGCACATGCGCCGAAGCTCGACCGCCATTCGTGACTTGCCCGCGTCCTGAAGGCCCTCGTCCTTTGCAAGGGTGACCAAGCCCTCCCATTCCGCGACAAAGTCACGAGCGAGCCCGACGATGGCTTCTTTTGCATCCTCGACGAGGCTCTGGTCGCCTTCCAAGATCGAGCGCTGCGTCAACATCGCTAGGCTGTCTCTGAAGGCGTTCGCTGTGGCGGGGCGTTCAAGCCAGTCAATAAAGTCTTGCACCGGCCGTTCTGCCTTTGGAGGGCGCCCCTCTTTCGGATCAGCTGGACAACCGATGAAAGCGCCGATCTGCATCTTGAGCGCGTCGCCTGCACGTTCGCGCATGAAGTTGCCGAGGAGGAATGCGTTGACATGACGCTGCACAATCGGCCGGCTGCTGAGTGTCACTTTTGGCGCGGCGAGAGTCCGTTGCAGGTACGCCCGTGGATCGCGAAACGCTTCGCTGTCGAGCGGCCGATCCTTGCAGAAGGTAAAGGCCAGCGCCACGGCCTGCCCGCGTCGGCCTGCGCGACCAACACGCTGCCGGTAGTTCGCAATCGAAGGCGGCACATTGGTCATCATAACGGAAGAGACCGAGCCAATATCGACGCCCATCTCCATCGTCGTGGAGCAGTTGAGGATGTTGATCTTGCCCGCCTTGAACTCCCGCTCATAGCGGCGCAACCGTCCGCTGTCCTGCTGCGCCGAATGCTCGGCCGACCGCGCATAGTCGGCGAACAGCGCTATACGGTCGGAAATATTCGTCCAGGCTCCTTTGTCTCTTAGGCCGACGATTGCTGCATCCGCTTCTATCCATTTGTGGGTCACCGCCCGAGCATCAGTCGCATCGGTGAGCCCCAACATCGGGACAGGATGTCGTGGCATGGCGATCGGCATGGCGCGTCGGCGCGCCTCGATCGGCTCCTCGATCCCATACGGGGTAAATCCAAACGGCGCGCGGTCCAGAATACGCCGTGTAACCGGGCAATAGAATGCATCGATGACGGGAGCGACGAAGGTTTTCGTGAAGTCGAAGGCGCGCCGTTCGGGATCAGCCGAGAAAGTGGCTTGCACCTGCGTCCATGCCGCGCGCAGGCAATCGTCGAGATCCGACCGATCGCCCTTATCCTCGAGATTAAGACTAAGGCCTTGAAGAAGGAGCGCGACAGGGCGCGAGCGCGGGTGGGCTCGAAAGTATCCGTTCGGCCAAGCGCGCAGCTTAGCCTCATCGTCAGTCTGTCCGTCGGGGCCGACGAGCGACGTCAGTCTCGCCTTGGACAACACCCAGTGCTGCATCTGCCAGGAGATCGCAACGGCACCGTTAGCCCTTACGAACCAAGTCAGTACCGCGTCGAGATAGGCTCGCCAATCGTCAAGGGTCTTACCTTTGCGTCGGAAGGCAGCGGGAATCTGGGAGTCGGAAAGCCGGTCGATGCTGGGGTTGCGAAGGCGCGCAGTGCCCAATGTTTCGGCCGAGTTCGCACGCTTTGGCCGGCGAGCAAATTCCCGGAGAAGAAGGAATTCAGCGATTCTGGCCTGGTCGGTGAACAGCTCCTCGTCGCGCGCCTGCCATACGCCCTTGATCCATTCCGCAACCTCGATGCGTCCGGCGAGGCGATTCACGAGTTCAGGCCACGCGATGCCGTCGGTGCTGCCCGTCACGAGGCTGGCCAATTTCTGCCGCTTCTCGGCGAGAACAGTTTCGAGGGCCGGCAGCGGATTGGCAGCGAAGAGCGCTTCGAATTGCTGGATATCGGCACTTAGTTTTGCGAGTTCATCGCGCACCCCGGCTGGTGGGCGCATCGACGCCTGCACCTGATGGTAGACGAAGGAACGGACGAAATTGCGCTCCGACTCCATTTGGAGCTTAGCGGCCATGCGCGCCGTACCCTGGCGACTATCCGTGAAGGAGAGCAGGCGGCGCCCTGCGGAAGGAAGCTTCTCGCCCGCCTCGGCCTTGGCGGGCTCGACGCCCTCGAGCAAGATCGGGGCCGCGTTACCAAGGATGAAGGGCGCGCCGAAGCGGAGTGGCCGGATCAGATCTGGACCCTTACGTCCCGTCGGGCTGCAGTGCGGGCAGACGCGCGGCCCATGATGCTCTTCGTACAGGAGCGACAGCCGACCATCGGCTGGCCCATCGGCAACACGCCAGCCGGCCCTTTCGTCGAGCCAGAAACCGCGAGCGGCTGGGGTCGGATTGGCTGCAAAAAGGCGGTCCCAAGTGGGGACATCTTCTTGTTGCGCTGGGTCGTCTCCGGCGTCATCCGCATCTTCCCGCCCACCATCGTTATCGCGGGCGCTGTCGAAGGCGAACTCATCCCGCGGTGGGTTGCGCAAAGGTGCCGCCAGAAGTGGACCGGCCTCTACCCCTTCTAGGAAGGCCTCACCGCATTCGAAGCAGCTTACCACCTCGAGTATCGGTGCGCCGCAGGAGGGGCATTCGTCAGCGCGCTCGGGCAAAATGCGACCAAATGGCCAGTCCGTCGGTTTGCTCGGACACGCCGAATTGATGCAGCTCCAGATGCCGGGAACGGCGCGTTCGAAGGCATGAAGCCGAAGAGGTGCGAGGCGTTCCTCCGCCTTATCCGACGTCTTCCAAGCTGCGCGCGACACAGCAGAAATTAGGCCAACTGCGTCGACGCCATAAGGCTTCGCAGGCGCGTCGAAATCCGCGAGCGGAACGCTGCCGTCAAATAGTCGTTCGACAAGCCGCCAAGTGGCCGGGTCACGGCCGAGGATGTCGTAAAGCTCGGCCGGGTCAGCGGCGCGGATATCAACTGATGGTCGGCCAGCAGGACCCTCGGGCCGACGCGGCATCTGGCGCCGTCCTTCAATGACATGGACCCGGTCGTCCGGAATACCCGCGACGTCGGCCAGGAAGCGCTGGAGCTGCTGACGCACACCCTCACCCGAGCCGATGGTTGCGGAAGTGGCAACGAAGCGGACCTCTTCGGGATTCACTGAGAAGGCTAGCATGACGCGCCGCAGTAGCAGCGCGATCTCGGCCGCCGCCGCCCCGACCAACGAATGTGCCTCGTCTAGAACGATCCATTTCAATTTACCCTGGGAGGCGTCAATAATCGGCCTGTCCTCAGCGCGAACCAGCATGTATTCGAGCATGGTGATGTTAGTGACGAGAAGCGGCGGTGGGCTGGCGCGCAGCCGCTCTCGGTCGATGACTTCTTCCGGCGTGCGGCGGCGTTCGGACTCCTTCGCTACCCGCTGCAGATCTCCGTTATAGAGGCAATAGCGAACTCGTCCGCCAAACGGCTGGGTCCAGGCGGAGAGCCGTTCGCGCTGGCTCTCGATCAATGCGTTGAGCGGATAGAGCATAATCGCCTGCACGCCCTCGAGCGCCTCGCGTTGGCTCTGTGCCTGCCCGACCAGATCGCTCAGTATTGGAAAGAGGAAGCATTCGGTTTTTCCCGAGCCTGTGCCTGAGGTGACCAGCACCGACTGAGGGTCGGGCTCTGAAAGGAGGCGCCAGGCTTCAGCTTGGTGAAGGAACGGTTTGCGTGTACACGGAAAACGATAGTCGTGATCTTCCGGCAGGTCGTCTAATGCCTTCACGAGGTCGGCATTCAAAAGGGAACCGGCGAGCGCCGCTATCGTCGCATTGGAAGCTACGAATGGGTGGGCGCCTTCAAGCACTGGCTCCTGCAGCATGGCGCCGATCTCTGGATCGTCGCCGCCAAGCATGGCTCGCAGATGCCGCCGCAGCCCTTCATGTGCGAGCCCTGACTGGGCAATCACTGCCTCGGCGCTCCGGCGCCTGACCTCACTCAAAACGTCAAAGGGTGTCATGTCCCGATCAACCATAGAATTTCACAAGATGAAGCCACGCCCCTGATACATACATCGGGTCTTCGCGCAGCGTCCGGCGCACGATCAACGCGAGTTCGCTATCTAAAACGAGTTTCTCTTTAGCACTCGCTGCGAGAAGGACCGGAGCAAAGAGGCCCGCAAAATCCGTGTGCGATTTCGTCTCAATCTCCGGCGGAAGTCTTAGCCCAGTCAAAGCGAGGCGTGCGGCGAGTTCGTTGGGTGCATCGCCGCCTCGTTGGTGCTGGTCTCGGACGTAGCCACTCGTCAAATCCCGGAGCGCTGGCCCCTCCGTCGCTTGGCCAATCGGCAGTCCCGCCATGCCAAAGATCGTTTGGAGCGCAGGCTCCAGCGCAACGAGGTCGCTACACACACTGCGCAGCCATGACACCGCCTCGTTCATCGCCTTCTCCTTGCCGAGAACGCCATCGAGCGCGCCGACTAAAGCGGTGCACTGGCGCTCCATTACCGACCACCAGGCGCGGAGCGGCAGGGCGAGCCATAGGAATGGCAACTCATTTTGCATTGCCCATATCACGCTACGCTCTCCAGCATCGCGGGCCGCGAGCAATAAGAGAATAAGGGTCTCCGGGTTTGAGGGCAGCAGCTTCAAGCAGTCGAATGCGCTGGCCGGAAGGCCGTTCAGATTTGTCGCAGCGTCGCGCAGCCATCTTAGGTCGTCAGTTCCAGGCTCGCCGTGCCCGAGCCCAACAAGGGCTTCCAAAATCGCGCGCTGGCGCTCCGCGTAGTCCGTGATCGTCAAGGCGGAAATCAAGGCCCCGGCATAGGTGTCAGGAGCGCCTGATTGCATAACGGGGACGGGCCGCGAGATCACATCGACGCCGTCTCTCAAGTAGACTAGGCATGGTCCCTTGCACCGCTCGGGTAGCACCCAGCCCCCATCCCCATCCGATTCCAAGGCGTGCTCATGCCGTGGGTCTAGGATCATTCGCGCCACGGGTGCGGCGCTGGAGTCCTCCGATCGGGGATGCCAACGAAATATAACGCCATCACGTTCAAGCTGCTCGAAGCGGTACCGACTGATGCGTATTGGCGGGCGCGAGTCGCCAATGAAATCGAGTTCCACCAAATCATCCTGATTAGGCAGCGTGGCGAGCGTCTCATCGATGGCGCCGCGGACGAGGCCAAGAGGGAGTTCGCCATCAACGACGGTCTTAATGCCCGACTTGGAACCCTTCGCGCCGAGATGAAAGACCACCCTGCGGGGCGACACGGCAACCGCGCCTCGCAGCGCGCCGACATCCGCCTGCTTACCGGGCGCGAGAATTGTGCCATCAGCCAGCGCGACTACGGCGTCGCGGCCGATCAGCGGGACAACTACATCAAAGGCTTGTCCCCCGGGCGGTCGAAGCGTCATTAGAAGCCGATAGACCGGTCGCCTAACGAACCGAATCGATAAACTCCCGTCGTCGGTCGTATCAACCATGCAGGCGGTTTCGTGGACAGCGGCGGTCCATCCTGGGAGGCCGAAAAAGCGAATGTCGCCATCAAGCGCACTCTTCATGGTGGCGACCGCGCGCGAATCACCAGGCATGAGCGCCAGTTGGCGCTTCTCAATCTGGATGTTGGCGACGGGGTCTCGCCAGGAAAGCTCCATCAGTCCGGCGCCGCTGAGCGGTCCGGTGAGCGCCTTCCATTTGCCGCCCGGCGGCCGCACAAACAGCTCGCCGGCTTCGGGACGCCGTTGCCTTCGCGCTTCGTGGATCATGGGCTGCATCGGCGAGGCGATCGGTTCCCATCTATCGTCGGCCAACGTGAATCCGGACGGAACAAACCTGCCTAGCTCAAGCACTTGCTCGCGCTCTTCCGTATCCGGCTCGACCCTGAAGCGCGCCGCACCGTCCTCGCTGCCATGGAAGTAGGCGGCACCGGTCAGCTGGGCTAGCTTGCAACCCAGCGATGGAATGTCGTAAATTTCGAACACAGCCCCCTCAGTTGCAGGTTCGATCGACCAGTCGAGGGGGACGAGAACGTAGAGGGTTTTGGTGGGGGAGCTCACCGAGCCACCACGAATGAACCGAAGCAGCGGTTCATTCGGCGTTGAACCTTCATCAGGCTCAAACACAAGTATATCCGACCGTAGGGCGTCTCC
>JAJZLX010000617.1:0-1558 GCA_021850555.1 Pseudomonadota bacterium
GCCGCGGCCGCAATGCACGATAATGCGGCAGCGGCCACTTTCCCAGGGGGGGGATGCATGCTCAGCAGAGTTGCGATCAGCGCCGCCGCGCTGTCCTGTCTCGTGTTCGGTACGGCACGCGCCGTCAATCTCACCTGTGCCACGGTCCCGCGCCTCTCGGCCGATCTGGCCGCCCACCGAGTGAGCGCGCAGACGCTGGTGCGCCTCTACGAGGCGCGTATTGCCCGGATCAATCCGAAAATCCATGCCGTCATCGCCCTGAACCCGCGCGCCATGGCCGAAGCGCGCGCCTCGGACGCGCGCCGCGCCGCCGGGCATTCTCTCGGACCGCTCGATGGGATCCCGGTGCTCGTCAAGGACAATATCGACATCGCCGGACTGCCCACCACCGCCGGATCGCTCGCGCTGGCGAAGAACGTTCGCTCGGTCAGTGCCACGGTGATCGGCAACCTGCGCCGCGCCGGCGTGGTGATTCTCGGCCGGGCAAATCTCTCGGAATGGGCCAATATCCGCTCGGCTCACTCGGTCAGCGGTTGGAGCGCTGTCGGCGGCTTGACCCGCAATCCCTACATGCTCGATCGCACCGCCTGCGGCTCCAGTTCGGGCCCTGCGGCGGGCGTCGCCGCGGGCCTCGCGCCCGCCGCCATCGGCACCGAGACCGACGGCTCGATCAGCTGCCCCGCGTCGATGAACGGCGTGGTGGGGCTGAAGCCGACGGTCGGGTTGGTGTCGCGTGCCGGCATCGTCCCGATCAGCCGTACCCAGGACACCGCCGGCCCCATCACCCACACCGTGCGCGGTGCGGCGATGTTGTTGACCGCCATGGCCGGCTCGGACCCGGCCGACCCGGCCACCGCGCACGCCGACGCGCATCGCACCAACTACGTCGCGGCGCTCAATCCGCATGCCCTCGCGGGCGTGCGGCTCGGGATCGCGCAGTTTCTGCTGAAGAATTTCTCGCCCAAGACGCTCGCGGTATTCCACCACGCGTTGGCCCTGCTGAAGGCCCAGGGCGCGGTACTGGTCAAAGTCGACGACTATCACGTGGCGCCGCTTGAAAAGAACGAGAACCTGGTGCTGCTCACCGAGCTGAAAGTCGACATGAACGAGTACCTGGCCGGATCGCCCCCGGCGGTCAAGAGCCGCACGCTCGCCGGGCTGATCGCCTTCGATGACAGTCACCCGCGCGAGATGCGCTGGTTCGGCCAGAGCCTGTTCCTGCAGGCCGAGCGCACCAAGGGGTTGGACGACCCGGCCTATATCCGCGCGCGCGCGACGAATCTGCGCCTGGCCGGACCGGACGGCATCGATCGGCTGCTGGCCGAGCACCATGTCGCGGCACTGATCTCTCCGACACAGAATCCGGCGTCGGTGATCGACCTGGTGAACGGCGATGTGGGTATCGGCGGCGGCGACAGCACGCTGCCGGCGGTCGCCGGCTACCCCTACATCACCGTGCCGATGGGCCAGGTCGATGGACTGCCGGTCGGCCTGTCGTTCATCGGTCCAAAATGGTCCGAACCCCGGCTGCTCGGCTTCGCATATGCGTTCGAGCGGG
>JAJZLX010000617.1:1568-3917 GCA_021850555.1 Pseudomonadota bacterium
ACCTACGCGCCCAACGTTCTGCAGTGGCATCCGAGCCGCACGCGCTGCGGATACTGAGAGCCGCGCCGGCCTTGCCGGAGGAGCGACTCAGAGGCGGTACGGCTCGATCGCCTGGCGGCTGAGCCACGCCTGCAGGCGCTTCGCGTCCATGGGTTTGGCGATCAGAAAGCCCTGATACTCATCGCAGCCCGCGGCGGCCAGCAGATCCCGTTGCTGCGCGCTTTCCACGCCCTCGGCCACGACACGCGCACCGAGCGTGCGTGCGATGTCGATGATCGCCCGCGCGATCGCGGCGTCACGCTCGTGCATCGCGATGCGGGCGATGAGGGATTTGTCGATCTTGATCGCCGCGAGCGGCAGCCGCATGAGCTGGCTCAGGTTGGAATACCCCGTGCCGAAATCGTCGATCACCACGCGCACACCCGCGCGGCCCAACTCGCTCAGACAACCGAGTGCGGCGTCCGCATCGTGCATCACCGCGGACTCGGTGACCTCCACCTCCACCGTCCGTGGATGCACACCGTATCGGTGCAGGGTCTGCACGATCCACTGGCCCGTCTGGGGCGCGCACAGCTGAACGGCGGACAGATTGATCGCCACCGGCAGCGGCGGGACATGCTCGCGCTGCCAGCGCATGATCTGCCGGCACGCCGCGTCGATCACCCAGTCCCCGAGTCGCACGATCAGGCCGCTCTCCTCGGCGATGGGGATGAACTCCCCGGGCGCGACCAGGCCCCGCGTCGGACACCGCCAACGGACCAGCGCCTCGACGCCGCACACGCGCCCCGTGCACAGCGCCAGCTTCGGCTGATAATGCAGCTCGAACTCGCCGCGCTCGAGCGCCGCGCGCAGCCCTCCCTCCAGACTCACCCGCCGCAGCGCCTGCTCGCGCATGTGCGGTGCGAAGAATTGCGCCGCAGGGAGTCTGCGGACCCGGGCCTGATGCAGCGCGACATCGGCGTTGGCGAGCAGTTCGGCGGCATCCTCACCGTGCTGTCCGCTGACCGCCAGGCCGATTCGAGCCGTCACTGCGACCAGGCGCCCGCCGATCTGATGACTGCGGCAGATCAATTCGGCCAACCGCCGCGCCTCCTCGGCGAGTTGCGCCGCGGTGAAACCATCGCGGACGACGACGAAACGATCTGCGCCGAGGCGGCCGACCAGACCGCCGCCGGACACGGACCGAATCAGATCGGCCGCGATCCGCGTCAGCACCGCCGTGCCCACGTTGCTGCCGAAGGAGTCGGCGATGGCCTCCACCCCGGTAATACCGATCGACATGACTCCGACGCAGACTTGGCGCGCGGCGCACGCACTCAGCAAGTCCGCGAGCAGTTCCCGCAATGCGGTCTCCGTGTACAGGCCGGTCAGGGGATCATGCCCATCGCCACCGGCCGCGGCTGCGCAGACCGAGCGCATCCGCGCGATCTCGGTTCCCTCCTCGACCAGTCCCAGCAGCAGGTGAATCCGCTCCCAGCAGCCCACGGCTGAGCACGGTTCGATGGCCAGCAACTCGACCACCGCATCCGCGGCCTTGACGTCGGCAGGATCGACGAGATACCGGCAGCAGCGATCGGTAAAGCGCCGCAGCATCTCGATGTCCCGAGGGGTAAGCTCGCCGGCGCGCAGGCCGGGCTCGAGCCGCTCGGCAACGCGCACGACCACGGACGACAGGCTCGAGAGGCCCAAAGCCCGCGCGGCGCGGACCAACCGGCGCAAATCGCGGCGTAAGACGCCCGGGAGCGCCGGCTTGCGGCCCTGCAGATCCTCTTGCGGCGCGTCACGCTGATTCCTTGCGGGCGCACTCCGTGGGTCTCTCGAACCGCCCCGCCGGCCGGCCGCTTCCTTCATCGGCATTGCAACCAACCCTGAGCGGACATCGAAACAAACGTCGGAACGCGCATGATCTCACCCGTCGCAGCGTACTGTCTGAGCTCGATGAACGGCTTGCCGCGCTCGCCCGAGCGCGCGGCGCGAACAGCGCCTCGATGCCCCACGCCCGTGCGCCATCGGTCCATGCCCGACGGATCGAATCGCGCTATCCGACGCCCCGGCTGATCCGACGCGGCGGCCCCGGCCGCACGCCGGCCAAAGCCATGCGCGTCGAGCCCGGGCGGAGTCTGTGCCGGGACACTGTGAGCGGCTCGAGCACATCGCCCACTCGCCCCCGATGCTGAATCGTCCACTACCGTTTGATTTGCAGAGTCGTGCACTACTGCTGCGGCGCGGCATGCACCGTACGCAGCCCGGAGCAAGCCATTGCGGGCGGAGCCAGGGCCCGGGAGGAGCTGTGGCGCGGGAACGCGGCGCCCGGCGCCGAGTGCGCCCGTGACGGGCGCACGAGGTTCG
>JAJZLX010000317.1 GCA_021850555.1 Pseudomonadota bacterium
CCATGGCGAGGTAGGCGGCCCGCAACCCGAACAGGTGCACGTTCCACAGCAGTGCAATGCTGGCGAACAGGATCGCCGGCACACACACCGTGTGAATGATCCGGTTGGCCGGGTGGCCGTGGGACAGGGAGTATTCCGCCAGCCATTGATCGAGCGTTTTTCCGGATGTCATTCTCGTGTCACTCCCGCGTACGGCGCGCATCGTCCGTTGCGGTATCCCGCGGCTGCATCAGCGGGTGTCCGCCAGGGGCCGGCCGCGCAATAGATCATTGTCGCGCGCCGTGCCGGCCCCGACCGCTGGCATGCGGAGCCTCCAATCGAGCCGTCCCGTGACGGGACATATCGACACGCGGTCGCGCAACTGCGCCCTGCGAGCACTATAATCAAGCGACGTTCCGGACGACAGTGGTGCGCGGCCAGCGGCTCCGAGCCTGGCGGCGGCAAGGTGTCCCAAGCGCCGGACGCGATGCTCGCAGGCGGCCGCAGGGGCCTTGAGACCGGGGCGATGCTCGAGGCCGATGTGAGTGCACTCAGTATCTGCGATGAGACTGCAACAAGAACCGCCGCGCGATGGATCGGCGGATCCCCGCGAACGCGTGCGCCGCAGCAAGGTCACCGGCGTGCGCGCACGGCCGGGCATCGGGTTGTAACATGAGCGAACGGCGCAAGACCGGTCCGCGACGCATCGTCTGCCTCACGGAAGAGACGACCGAGACGTTGTATCTGCTCGGGGAGCAGGACCGCATCGTGGGCATCTCGGGATTCACAGTGCGCCCACCGCAGGCCCGCCGGGAAAAGCCGCGCGTGAGCGCTTTCACGAGCGCCAAGATCGAGCGCATCGTCGCGCTGAAGCCGGATCTTGTGCTCGGTTTCTCGGATCTGCAGGCGGGCATCGCGGCCGATCTGATTCGAGCCGGCCTCGAGGTGCATGTCTTCAATCAACGCGGCGTCGAGGAGATCCTGGAATCGATCGCCATGCTCGGCCGGATGATCGGAGCGCACGCGCGCACCCGGGCTCTGATCGGACGGCTGCGCCGCTCGATCAGGGAAGCCCGTCGCGCCGCAGCGCGGTTGCCCTGTCGGCCGCGCGTGTATTTCGAGGAGTGGGACGATCCGCTGATCTGCGGCATACGCTGGGTCGGCGAGCTCATCGAGATCGCCGGCGCGGAGAATTGCTTCGCGGACCTCTCCGTGCGCTCTGCCGCCAGGGAGCGCATCATCGCCGATCCGAGCGAGGTGGTTCGGCGCGCACCGGACGTGCTGATCGCCTCGTGGTGCGGAAAAAAATTCAACCCGGCAAGAGTGCGTGAGCGGCCCGGTTGGCAATCGATCCCCGCGCTGCGCCATGATCGATTGTTCGAGGTCAAATCGTCCGAGATCCTGCAGCCCGGGCCCGCGGCCCTCACCGACGGTCTGAGCCGGCTCCGTCGGATCATCGCCGACAGCGCGCGCGACATGATGGAACAGGCTGCCCGCAATCCCTAGCGGCGCAGAAGGGGGGGGGCTCCGGTCCCGACACTGCGAGGGCGCCGGTGTGCGCCGCAGGTCTCGCAACGGCGGCCCGGATCGGTGCATGATGCGCTTGTGCCCGCGAACCTGCGGCATGGGTGAGGGCAGCGTGTGCGAGACCGGCTGTCAGGCCGCCAAAGCCGCTGCGGATTGCCAGAGTTCGAGATTTATCGATCCGATGCTCATTCGTGCCTTTACCCTCGCCGTAGCGAGGTTCGCTTCGAACGCACCAGCGCGGCAGCTGCGCCATGTCGGCCGGGGTGGAGCACGCCGAGCAGCATCGTGCTGGCGCCGTTCCAGACGATCTGGGCGCCGATGGCGAGCAGGATGAACGCCGTCAGCCGTATCATGATGTTTGTTCCGGTCTTGCCCAGCCGGCGCACCAGACGGTCCGCGTAGCGGTAGCACAGATAAATGATGACGCAGATGATCAACACACCGACGAAGTGCGCAAGAATCGTGGGCAGGAGCGCACGCAGGCCGCGGGGCGGGTTGGCCCCGAGGGTCACGGCCACCGATATCGATCCTGGTCCGACGGTCAACGGCATGGTGATCGGATAAAACGCTCCCTGCGTGATGCTGTCGGGGCTGGTGGCGCCCGCTGGCGCGGAAACCACCGGATTGAGCGGCCCATTGAGCAGGGACCAGGCGAGGGCGCATACCACGATGCCTCCGGCCACCTGCACCGCCGGGATCGAGACGCCGAAGAACTCGAGCACGTAGGCGCCGACCAGGATGGAGGCGATGAGCAGCACGAAGCTGTTGAAGGCGACGAGCTTCGCGGTACGCGCACGCTCGGTCGGTGTGAGCCCAGAGGTCATGGCAAGGAAAATGGGCGCTCCGCCGAACGGATTGATAATCGGCAGCAGCGCCGCCACGGCGACGAAGACAATTTCGGCGAAATAATGCATGCGGGCCAGGAGCATCGCTATGGGGGAGCGTACGGAGCCGCCAGGATCGGCGTGGACAGTCTCGCCCCGAATGACCGCAAGCTCAAGTGCGTCCCGGTGACCAAACATCGACACAACGAGCCTGCCGCGCCGCGGCTTGGGTGGCCGGTTCGGCGCACCCGTCCTACACCGATGCGGGAATGTCCGGACCCGTCCGGGTTCCCTGTTTTTTCGCCTTCCGCTCCATCGCCCAGTCAAGCGCCAGCGTCTCCCGGTGCCGAGTGAGCCGCCGCGGCGGGGGCAGAAGGCCGGCCGCCCGACCCATGCGCGTCGGTCGGCCTCGGCAGGCGAACCTGAATGTCCACGACCGGCCCTCGGGGGTCGGCGCTGCTGGGGGCAAGGTGTAAGGTTTCCAATCCTGCGTGCTTGCCCAGTGAAACTCGACCAGAATCTTGAGCGCCGCTTTGGCGGCCTCGCCATGGCTTCGGTCGGCACGGCGCGAGACGGCGGGTCAGCAACCAGCGTGAGCACCCCGGCAATGCAGCGGGCATGCGCGGCGGCCTTCGAGGCCTACTCCCGGACCGGTTCCGGCGCCTCTCGTGCGCTGCGCCGGCTCGGTCCCAATGGAAGCGGTGATCGGTGGTGCCAGCTGATCCGGGGCTGCCTCGCCACCAGGCTCGGTGATACTCTCTTCGCTTTGCGAAAGGAGCCTGCCGATCCTCTGCGTCCGCCGTCAACAGACTGAAGCTGCCCCGGTCCAGCGCCCGGCCGCGAAGGCGCGACCTCACCGCTACTCGCGTGCCCGGCGGGAAACCCCATGGCATTATTTGATCTCTCTCAAGCGTACTCATGTCTGTGCGTTGACACTGCCGTTTCGCGGGCGGATAAGGCTGCCGCCCGCAGGGCCGTTGGGCCGGGAAGATAGCGAGAAGTCAAATGCCGCAGTACCAGTTCCAGGTCGTCTACTTTGAAGCGACGCGGCGGTGCAATCTGCGCTGCCCGATGTGCATGACCGGCAGCAATGATCCGAAAAAGTTGCGACAGAGTGTTCGAAAAGAATTGAGCCTGGAGCAAATCCGGGATCGGATCATGATTCCCGCGCGCCGCCTCGGGGTCCACACCATGGCATGGAGCGGGGGCGAGTTCTTGCTGCGCAAAGATGCCCTGGATCTGCTGCGCCTGACCGTGGATCTGGGCTATCGGTGTTCCGTCTTGAGCAACTGCAAGAAACTCACCCGGGAGCGTTTGGAGAAGATCCGGGATGTGACACGAGGTCGGGCGCGGATCGTGGTGGGCCTCAACGCCATCGACGAAGAAAACCGCCGGACCCGGGACAATGAGTCGGATCAGACGCTGCGGGTGCTCGAAGATTGCGCGGAGCTCGGGCTGGGCCAGCACGTGGTGATCACGATCGGCAAATACAATACGCAGAGCTTCGAGAAGACCGTCGCGTTCTGCGTGCAGCACGGCATCGCATACAATCGCTCGCCGTTGGT
>JAJZLX010000494.1 GCA_021850555.1 Pseudomonadota bacterium
AGGCAATGTAATTCGACCCGTTCGACAGCCAGTAGAACTCGGTGTTTCCCGTTTCCAGCAGCGCCCTCGGCGCGACCAGGTCCATCAATTCATCCTGGTCGACCGGCAGTTTGTACACGTTGTCGCCGGCGAATTGTTTCATCTGCCCGGCCCACCAGTTGTAATTCGTATCGTTGATGTCTTCCACGGAGTTCTGGGCCTCCATCTCGTGCGAGAAGCGCCAGGACGTCGCGCCGCCACCCCCGCTCTCCTGCGCTATCGTGAGCGCAACCCGCTGGTTGAATGCGCCGGCAAACAGCGCCATCTTCCCGGCAAATGAGCATCCGGTCACCCCCAGGCGTTTCATCTGGACCGGCAGTGGATGAGTTCGCTGGTGCGCTGCGATGTCGATGCCGTCGATCAAACGGTCGATTCCCCAGGTCCAGGCGGCATATATTCCGGAGTTGCTGGTGCCCTTGCAGGCCCCGGCGCACAACCGCGGATAAAGCCGATAGAAGGGATCCTTCGTGTTGTCACACAGCCCGGAAGCGCAATACCGGGCCACCTGCGTGCTGACGTAGTTGATCGTGGCGATAGGAAGGTGCTTGAAGATGCGGGGCGGAAGACTCCCGTAGTTCGGCGACTTGGGCGGCGGAAATGCGATCGTCTTGCCATGGAAACGCAGGGCGGCGATCGTCATCGGGATCAGCGCGGGGAACGGACCCTTGCCCATCCCTTGCGGAATGTACACTCCCGAAGTCAAAGTGACCGCTTCCCCGTGCCGTACGACACGCACTGTCAGAGTGCCGCTGCCCCCCGGCGCCGCCGGCGGCAGGTAGTGCGCCGTAATGGCGCACTGCGAACAGCTCGGCACCGGCCCGATCTCGTACTTCTCGATCGCCGCCATGATCTGGCTGCGATGCTGTTCCCAACTCGAGAACGAGGTGTTTATCGACCCGTCGAAGAACTGGAACGGATCGGGCAACGGCCGAATGATGGGCAGCCGGGCGAATGACGGGAAGCGCGACCGAGGGAAATGGGCGCCGGTATCCTGCGCGGAATAGACCCGGGGAATGCCGCCGGGGAGTTGGCCCGGCTCACGCCGCGGGCCCGGTCGCGACACCCCGGCTCGTTGGTCCCGGGCGGACACCGGGGGTATCGCATTCGGCAGCACCAGCAGTGACATCGAGGCAAGGACGAGTTTGGCGAGTGCGCGACCGCCGTGGCGGAACCGGTTCATAAGCATCCTCCATCGTGCGCGGGCCGAACGCTCCACTGTCCGGCCGGCGGCGAGATCGCACTCGGCGCGCCCCGCGAGGTTGGCGCAACATCGTCGATTGAATTTCCCCAAACGGGCCAACTCGGGCCGTTGCAGTCAGACTCGGCGCCCGGATCCATTAGTTCGGTGTGACAACTATAGAAGCAGAACCTTGCTTGTCAAGCCAAAGCATGCTGCGGCAGCGCCCTGAAATCAGGCCGAATCAAACTGCTTCGAGCGCCGGTAGCGCGGCAAGCCGGGCAGCCACCGGCTCGTCAGAGCGGCTGAAATCACCGCAACCGGGATGAAGGGCAGCGCGGCGGGACGCAGCAGCGCCGGACCTCGCCAGAGCGATGCCGGGTGAACGGCCCGGGGCGCGATCCGTTCGCGCACACGGAACACGGCTTGCCGCCCGCCGAACTCGGCGTTTGCGGGCGGTTGCAAGCTCCGCCATAATCGTCACATGATCGGCAGCGCCAATCCGTCGCCATTGCGCCAAGCGGGAGCGCAGCGTGGGACGTCAATTCGGATCGAGCTCCGGGTGCGCGCATGCGGATGAGCGCGACTCGACGGAAGGTGCTCTCAGGATCGCTGATTGCATTGGCGGTCATGATGATGACCGCCGCGACAACCGCGAGGGCCGACGTCTTCGGCTCCGTGCACTACGATCCGAAGAACGATCAAATCATCGTTACCGTCATCTATCACGGCACCAATCCCAATCATCACTTCTCCATTCAGTGGGGCCGCTGCCACAGACTTCATGATCATCTGCAAGGACCGGCACGCAAGATCATCAACCTGGGCATTCTCGACAATCAGGGAAACGATGCGGCGATCAAACGTTACACCAAGATCGTGCGGGTATCTCTTGCTGGGGTGACCTGCAGGCCCGCAACCGTCACCCTCTGGATGCCGCCGCACCAGTACACCCGCCTCGATATTCCGTAACGGGAAGCGCGGGTTGCATGAGTTCGAGCGGTCCGCAGAATTGCGCGCGAGCCTCGCGCGGACCTCATGGCCACCCGCACCGACACCGATTCAGCAGCTACGGAGGAAGCGTAGTTAGCGCGGTTCGACTTGGGCCGCGGTCGATCTCGACCTCAGCGAGCTCGCAGGCAAAGCCGCGAGGATCGACATCACGGTATCGCGGCGTATCCTACGGGTAATCGATGCCTGCGCCAGAACGCACGGTGAGACCCGATCCGGGTTTATCGCCCGCGCAGCCGTGGACGCAAGGCGCGAGCCGGCATGAGCCGCTGCCGAATGCGCAAGGCGCCGACGGGCCACAGGACTGTCGCGAGGCGAATCAGAAATTGTGTTTGCGGTCGTACGACCAAGCGAGGAGCGGAGGGCAGGACTACGCATCCTCTCATGACGCGAATTCAGCGCTTGCCCTCGCCTTCGAGCAGTCGGAGCGCCGTTGCAATGGGCAGGACAAGGCGGCGCGTCTCGCCGGGAAGGAGCGGGAATCCGAAGTGCTCATAGAAGCGCTGCGCGGGATCGTCCTTCGCATCGACGATGAGCGCGAAGACCCCGAGCTCGGCACGTGCCGCGCGTTTGAGCGCATCGACCAGGAGCGTCGCACCGAGTCCTCTGCCTTGATAGGACTGCGCGATGGCGAGGCGACCGAGAAGGGCGGCGGGCACGAGGGGATAACGCGGGAGCTTGCGAGCCACGTCCTCCGAAAGCGCATCGAGCGGCACGCTGGTCCCGGCGAGCGTGTAGAAGCCGGCAATCTCCTCGGTCTCGGTGTCGAGCGCGACGAGGCATGTGGTGATGCGACGCCGGATGTCCTGCGAAGCTTGCAGGCGCAAGTACCGGTCGAGCGCGCTCGATCCGCTGAGGAAGCCTGAACGGTCGTGGGCCGAGTCAAGCGGCTCGATGCGCAAGGGGCCCAAGCGAGGGCGCCTAGCCGCGGATCATTTCGCCGTGCCGCTCGAGCGCACGCCGCAGAGCATCCGACGGTGCCGGCGGGTTGAGCAGCAACGCTGCAAACTTTTCCTGTGCTTCGCGTGAGAGACGCAGCAGCTCGGCTTCGGCCAGCGTCTTCTGGGCGGCTTCCTGCGCCGCGGCCACGACGAAATCGCTGAGGCTGCGCCCCTGGATCTGCGCCGCGCGGCGGACCGTTTCCAGGGCATCAGGGGCGATTCGCGCCTCGATACGGGCGGTGCGCTGGGGTTCAGGGGCCATCGGACGTGCGCTCATCTCCAGGATGTCCGGTGATATACCGTACATAGTGAGCTGTGGCAACCGAATGTACGGGATACAACCGTACTTCACGCCCACGGCGCCGGGCGCCGACTGGTCTGGGCCGTTCTCTGTCGGATGCAGGCATCCACCCGGGACCGGCAGGCGGAAGAATCACCGCCCCAAGTCCTGCTCGTCATCCGGCTCGAGCTCATGGTTCTGGATACGGGCTTCGTCTTCCTCGCGTTCCAGCCGCTCGAGCGGCGTCACCTCGCCGATGCGGAACTCGCGTTCACGCGGCGCAAGACGGGGAATCAGCAAGTCATCCAATTGAAATCTGGCGGAGCGGACGGGACTCGAACCCGCGACCCCCGGCGTGACAGGCCGGTATTCTAACCAGCTGAACTACCGCTCCACCGGGAGGGGGGCGCATCCTATCGGACGCCCTGCCCGATGTCCACCCGG
>JAJZLX010000575.1 GCA_021850555.1 Pseudomonadota bacterium
GGTTTCAGCATGGTGGCATCGGTGACGGTCGCGGCGCTCTTGTCCCGGCGGCAAAAACGGTTGCTCGATCGCTTGCGTGGTCGCCCGGCCCGAGCGCCCTCAGGCCCCTCTAAAGACGGAACGACTCGCCCAAGTACACCTCACGGACCTGGGGATTGGCAAGAATTTCTTCGGCGTTCCCGGCGGCGATCACAGTTCCCTGATTGACGATATACGCGCGGCTGCAGACCCCCAGGGTCTCGCGCACATTGTGATCGGTGATGAGCACGCCGATCCCGCGGCTGGTGAGCTCGCCGATGATGCGCTGGATGTCGAGCACCGACAGCGGATCGACCCCGGCGAAGGGCTCATCGAGGAGCATGAAGCGCGGCTCGGCCGCGAGCGCGCGGGCGATTTCCACGCGCCGGCGCTCGCCGCCGGAGAGTGACAGACCGAGGCTGCGCCGTACGTGCCCGATGCGCAGCTCCTCGAGCAGCTCCTCCAGGCGCTGCTCGCGCGCCGCCCGGTCCAGATCGGCCCGTCTCTCGAGGATCGCGAGCACGTTGTTTTCCACCGACAGGCGGCGGAAGACGGACGCTTCCTGAGGCAAGTATCCCAGGCCGAGCTCGGCCCGCCGATGCATCGGCAGCGCGGTGATGTCCCGCTCCCCGAGATGGATCCGCCCGGCGTCGCACCGTACCAGCCCCACCATCATGTAAAAGGCGGTGGTCTTGCCGGCACCATTCGGCCCGAGCAGTCCGACGACCTCTCCGGGGGCCACCTCGAGGCTCATGCCACGGACGACTTTCCGGGATCGGTAGCGCTTTTCCAGGCCGGCGGCCTTGAGCGACATCAGGGCGACCGTCCGGGCGGCTTCGGGCCGGGTTTCCCCGGCGCGTGCGCCTTGTTCCCCGGGGCGTGCGCCTGCTTGTTCCCCGAGACGGTCCGCGGTCCGATGGAGATATGGACGCGCTTGCCTGGCCCCTCGGAGGTCGCCTCGATGCGGTCCTCGACGATGTTGTATCGGATCTGCGGCCCGCTGATCTGGTTGCGGCCGTCGCTGAGCCATGCGTCGCGATTCAGCTCCACGGTACCGGCCGTCACGTTGTAGACGATCTGGTCGGCGTGACCTTCGGTGAGCTTGCGCGGAGCCTTGCCCCGCTGGCTGAAATGCGCCGGACTTCCGGTGACGGTGACCTTCGTGACCCGCTGATTGCGCACCTGCACGACAGCTCGCTCAGAGCTCAAGTTGCCATGCGGAGGCGCGTGTACGCGTACCTTGCCGATGAGAGTCCACTGGCCGTTGGGCCTGCCAATGCCGATTGCATGTGCCCGGTCGGCGAACACTGTGACCTTGCCTTGCGAGATCTCGATGTTCTGGAACACGCCCGTCTGCGCCTTGTAGTTGATCTCCGAGGAGGCCGCATCGAACGTGTACGTCCGGCGCGGCAGAGTCGGCGGCCGCGCGGCGCCGAGCCCCGCCAGTGCCGCGGCGAGCAGCGCGAATCTAGTGCGACGGCGTGACGATGGCATGGATCTGGGATTCTAACTGGAGGCGATGTGTCTTCAAGCTCACGATCAGACCTTTGGCATCGAGCTGCTGCCCCGCCCACAGCAGGGTCACCGGGTCGGAGGTGCTCACCCGGTCGGTGTGGCTGTCGAAGGTCAGCGCGTCGGTGCGGATCAGGATGGGGGCGCGCCCCTTCTGCACCGCGGCGGTGACGTGGACGTGGCCCGCCAGCTGCACCTGGCCGCTGCCGCGCACGATATCGCCCCGCTCGGCGGTCGCGCGCCATTTGTCGCCGCTCGGATCGAGGAAGGTCAGGTTCACCCGGGTCAGCTGCACGGTGTCGTGGCGCGGCAGCTCGCGGATCAGGGCGGCATCGACGGTGTAGAGCGGCCGGCCGTTCGCGCCGGTTTCCCACAGCTGCGCATCGCGCGCCGAATATCCCTCGCTTGCATCGCTGCGCGCGACGGTCGTGGTTTGGGGCGCGCCCTCCTGGCGCGACAGCAGCAGCGAGCCGATGACCACCGCCACCACCGTCAGGAACGCGAATATCCGGTAGATCACGCAGGTGACGCCGTCTCAAGTCGGGTGCCGGGCCGCGAGCAGCCGGTCGCAGACCTCGCGCACCGCTCCGCATCCACCCGGCAGAACCGTCACGACGTGGGCGGCGCGCCGGGCCGCTTCGTGCGCGTCGGCGACCGCAAAGGCCAAGCCCGCCGCGCGCATCATCGGCACGTCGGGCGTGTCATCGCCGATGCAGGCGCATTCGGCGGGCTCGATGGCCAGGCGTGTGCACAGCCGCTGCAATGCAGCCTGCTTGTCCGCCACGCCCTGGATCACATGCCGTATGCCAAGCTCGCGGCAGCGCCGGCGCGTCATCGGCGAGCGTCTCCCGGAGATCACCGCTACCACCAGGCCCGCGGCGCACAGCTGCTGCAGCCCCGCGCCATCGCGGGCGTGAAATACCTTCAACGCCTCGCCCCGCAGACCGTAGTACAGGCGGCCGTCCGTCAGAACTCCATCGACATCGAGCACCAACAGCCGAATGCGCGCAATATCGGTGCTCACACGACCCCGGCCCGGAACAGATCGTGTACGTTCAGCGCGCCGACCAGGCGCCCCGCGGCATCGGCGACCGGCAGAGCCGTGATGCGGTACAGCTCCATGCGGTGCACCGCCTCGGCGGCCAGCTCCTGCGGGCCGATCGTTTTGCACGGTGTCGTCATGACCTCGCGCATGGTGACACGGTGGACGTCGATCTGGCGATCGAGCGCACGGCGCAGATCGCCGTCGGTGAAGACCCCGATCACAACGTCATCGGCGCTGGTGATCACCGTCATGCCGAGGCCTTTGCGCGACATCTCGAGCAGCCCCTCGGCGAGCGTCGCCTCGGGGCGAACCACCGGCGCCGCCTGCCCGGTGCGCATCAGCTGCTCGACGCGCAGCAGCAGCTGTCGGCCGAGCATGCCGCCGGGGTGCGAGCGCGCGAAGTCGAGCTCGGTGAAGCCGCGCGCCTCGAGCACGGCCACGGCGAGCGCGTCGCCCATCGCCAGTGCCGCGGTGGTGCTGGCCGTCGGCGCGAGATTCAACGGGCAGGCCTCCTCCGGCACGCTGACGTCGAGCACGACGGTGGCCGAGCGGCCGAGGGTCGAGTCGGACTTGCCCACCATGGCGATGAGTGGCACGGCCAGGCGCGTCAGATGGGGTAGAAGCAGCAGGACCTCGGGCGTCTCATGCCCGGACTTGCCGATGCCCGTGACCACGACGCGTCCCTGGCAGTCGAGGCACAGCCGGCAGGCGGCCGCGAAGCGGCCGTCGAGACGCGCGAGCAATGCCTCGACCGCGCGTGCTTCGATCGCGAGGGCGCGCCGCGCAGCCGAGAGCAGGCCCTGGTCGGCGGCGTCGGCGGGAGCGGCGGTGGCATTCATTCTGGGAATTGTAGCAATTTCATGGCGCTCTCCCGGCGCTCTTGGAACACGTTCGCGCGGCGCTCGCGCAGGCCGGGCTCCTGCCCAAAGAACCTGCGCATGTGGTGAACGGGGACGGGCGGGCCGCGCCGCGCGCTGGCGGGGCGTGTCCGCCACCGTGCAAGGACCGGTGGCACAGCCGCAGGTCGGCGTGCGTGACGCGGCCCGCCGCCCCGCAGGGCCGGGTCTGCGGTGGCCATGCCGCGTCCGGCGAGTCGTTCAGGGTAATATGCTGCAATGAACCCAGAGGAAGTCGCGCGGTTGATCCGCGCCGGCCTGCCCGGAGCCGAGGTCCGGGTGCAGTCGCAAGACCAGACCCACTTCGAGGCGCGCATCGTGGCCGAGCAGTTTGCAGGCCTCGGGCGCGTCGCCCGCCACCAGTTGATATACCGCGCGCTCGGCGAGCGCGTCGGACGGGAGATTCACGCCCTGACGA
>JAJZLX010000792.1 GCA_021850555.1 Pseudomonadota bacterium
GATCTAGCCGTGCGGGCACATCTTCTTCGCCTGCTCGGTGCACTGAAACCAAAGCGAACACTGCACCTCGTAGGCCGTCTTGCCGCTGGGGAGCGTATAGGGCCGCGTGGTGGCGCAGCCGGCGAGGACCGCAGACAGGGCCGCTGCGGCGGCCGCTATCGTGCGGCTGATTCTGTATGGACGGCTTCGGCGATCAAGGCGCACTGTCGTTCTCCCGGATTCGCGGCCGACGGAGAGCAGGGTCCGGCGCGCAGCACCATCGGACTATATTCCATTGCCGCCGCGACCGCTCGGCGCCGGCAGGCGCCGCTCTTGGCTGCGCGCGGGGAGTTTGGCGCCATGCTCGCCGCCCGCTCTTCGGCGGCCTGCGACGGAGCCCCGCGTTCCGAGAACGTGGACATCTCTTCTGCCTGCCGTCAATCCCGATCCTTCACCAGCGGTAACGCTGCGGCCGGTTATCCGGTACCGGCCCGAGAAATCGTCGGTACGCCGCGATCCAGTTGGTGGCGATCTGCCGCCTGGCGCTCGCGAGTGTCAGTCGCCCGCGGCACACCAGATGATTGAGCCGGTTCTCCAGCCGGTCCTTCGCGTAGCTGCCCCAACCGCCCACGACCCGGTGCGGCTCGGGCCAGAGATTGCGCGCCGAGGTGGGCGAGCCGCCGAGCTCGAGCGGGACGAGGTGATCCTCCTCGTAGTCACGAAGCCAGCGATCCGGGTAGCCGTACTCGCGAATCTGGCGGCGCTTGAGTCTCTCGGTGTACCACTCCGGCGGCCGCACTGTCCGCGTCCAGCCGCGCACGCAGATCGTCTGGCGGATGTCGGCCTGTGTCACCGCAGGATTGAGGGCCCCCGGGGTGAGCGCAGGATCAGGCAGCCCTTTGCTCATTGGAAAGACCGGGGCGTGGTGGCTCCATGCGAAGGCGAGCGCAGGTAGTGCGAGAAGGGTCAGCAGCAGAGGAAGCGTGCGGAAGGGTTTCATGGGAGGGGAGGTCGACAGTGTAGGGCGGAAGCTTCGGGCACGAGGAAAATCTCAGCCGGAAATCTGAAGGAGGTCCGTCCATCCGAGGTCAAGCAGCGCAATTTCGGTCTTCGCGTCGGACACCATCTCGACGGCGGGCGCACTTTCGGCGAACTCACGGGCGGCCTCTCGCCGCCGACGGCTCCTTAAGCTATCTTACCCATTGCGACTCGCGCCGGCATCGTGGCGTTGGAGACCAGAGCGACCTCCTCGCCACCGTCCGGCCCGAACCGGCCTGCTCGACATGGGGTGACACGGCGGCCACGCTGCGCCCTTGGACCCGGAACGCGGGCGGATGGCGGTTTGCGCCGGCACCGTGTGTCGGTCATGACTGGCAAACGCCAAGCGGAGGGCGGGCGTTGCTGATTGGAAGAGCCGGTCGATTACGGGAGACCGCCAATGACAGTACTCAATCCGCAGCATTCCATCCGTGTTCTTGGCTTCGCCGGCAGCCTGCGCCAGGGCTCTTACAATCGAGCCCTTTTGCGTGCCGCGCAGGAGTCGACGCCCGCGGGAATGGTCATCGACACATTCGATCTCGCACCGATTCCCCTCTACAACGCCGATCTCGAGGCTCAAGGTGATCCCGGACCGGTGGCCGCATTCAAGCAGGCCATCTCACAGGCCGACGCCGTTCTCATCGCCACGCCGGAGTACAACCACGGAGTCCCTGCGGTGACGAAGAACGCCATCGACTGGGCGTCGCGGCCGCCGCGCAATTCGGCGCTGAACGGCAAGCCCGTGGGAGTCATCGGCGCTTCTCCGGGCATTACGGGAACGGCGCGCGGCCAAAGCCAGCTCCGGCAGGCGTTCGAATTCACCAACTCGTACGCGATGCCCCAGCCGGAGCTGCTCGTCTTTCGCGCACACGAGAAGTTCGATGCGGACGGCCGGCTCACCGATCAGCCGACACGCCAGGTTCTGCAGCAGTTCCTCGAGGCTTTTGCCGCGTGGGTAGTGCGGTTCAAGACGCCGTCCCCTCAGAGCTGACCGGCGTCCCGCCGGGCGAAATGTACACTGTGCCATCGAAATGTGAGGTGATGAGCGATGAGCCAACGCCAAGACGACCGAAGCGCGCTGCTGCTGATGGACCTGCAGGCGGACATCGTCGACAATTATGCGCCTCCCGGCTTTCTGACTCTCATTCAGGAGGCGATCGACGCCGCGCGGCGGGCGAAACTCCCCCTGATCTGGGTCGTGGTCAGCTTCAGGGCCGGGTATCCCGAAGTCTCTTCCCGAAACCAGTCCTTCAGCGCCCTGCGCGGCACCGCGCGCTTGATCGAAGGCGATCCGCAAACGCAGATCCATCCGGCGCTGAAACGGGAGCCCGGCGAGGTGCTTGTCACCAAGCGCCGGGTGGGGGCCTTCTCGGGTAGTGATCTGGATGTCGTACTGCGGTCCGCCGGGATCGATTCGCTGGTGCTGGCGGGGATCTCCACCAGCGGGGTTGTCTTGTCCACGGTGCGTCTGGCTGCCGATCTCGATTACCGGCTCACCGTCCTGAGGGACGGATGCTGCGATCCCGATCCTGAAGTGCACCGGGTGCTCACCGAGAAGGTTTTCCCCCGCCAGGCCGCCGTCTTGACCATAGGTGAATGGATCGCATCCCGGGCGGTCTCTTGAGCCGGTTTCCGTAGGCGAACGGCACGGCTTGCCGAGCAGCCGCCTGCTTGGGCCATCGTTCAATCGCGAACGGGCGGGCCGGGATCTTCACGCGGTAAGGAGCGGGCGCGCAGAGGTGCGCCCGGGAGCAAGCGCGGGGCGGCACACCCGCCCCGGGCCGCAAGGGGTCCCGATCAAGGCCAAGCCGGCAATGACGGCGGCCGGCGCCATTGCAGCAGAGTCCGGCGAGGCTGGCGACCTGTAAACCGGCGCGACGTCGCCTACGCTTGCGTGTCAATCTTCCTGTGGTACCGTGCTTCGGCTCGTCACGGGTGTAGATCGTGAGCTCGACACGGCGGCCATGGGCCCTGCGCGGGCCGTTCCGTTGGATCTGGGTGGTTATCTTGCTGCCCCTCGGAACGTGCGGACTGGCCGCAGCCCCGACTCTGCCGTTTCCTGCGCAGCTCGCGAGAGACGTGAATTTCTGGATCCGAGTGGACACCGAGATCGGCTCGGATGCGGGCTTCCTCTACGACAAATACCATCTCGGTGTCATATACGCCACGCTGTGCTTCGCGCCGGACAGTTCCCCGCTTCAGCGACAGCAGCACATCGAGCGTGCGATCGATCATCTGAGGGCCGAGCTCCGTCAGCTCGCCGCGGGACGGGGACCTTTCACGAGCGCGGAAGAGCGCATCAAGGCGCTATGGGGTGCCGATGCGACACGCGCAAACCTGTTGCAGGCCGCGCACGACATCCGCTTCCAGACGGGTCAGTTCAATCACTTCAAGACCGCTCTCATCCGCTCCGGCGCGTGGCATTCATACATCGTGAGAACGCTCGCCGGACTGGGGCTTCCAGAAGGCCTTGCCGCGCTGCCTCTGATCGAATCCGCTTACAACCCGCGCGCATACTCGAGCGCGGGTGCCGCGGGACTTTGGCAGTTCATGCCTGCCACCGGCCGACATTTCATGACGATCGACCGGGCGGTCGATGACCGGCTGGACCCGTTCCGCGAGACCAAGGCGGCCGCGGAACTGCTTGCCGAGGACCATCGATTGCTCGGAACGTGGCCGCTCGCGATCACCGCCTACCATCAAGGCGTCGCCGCAGTGCGTCAGGCGGTCGAGACGATGGGCACGACGCACATCTCTACCATCGTGCGCCACTACCGCTCCCCGGCCTTCGGCTTCGCCGGGCGCAACTTCTACGTGTCGTTTCTGGCGGCCCTCGAGATCGAGCGGGACCCGCAGAGGTTCTTCGGGCAGATCACTCCGAGCAAGGAAGAGCGGACGCGGCGGTTGACCCTGCCCGAGCACGCCCCCGTGCAGGCGTTGGAGCGCGTATTGAACATCGATCCGCAAGTGCTTCGCGAGCTGAATCCGGCTTTGCGCGCGCCCGTCTGGACGGGGCAGCTGGATGTGCCGAAGGGCTATCGTTTGCGGCTGCCGGGCTCAGACACCGGCTGGACCTCGGCTGCTCTCGCCGCGAGGCTCGATGCGGGCGAGCTGCTCGCCTCGCAGCAGGTGCCGGCGCAATACCGCGCCAGCGCCGTTGAGCGGCCTGCCGGAATCGGCGGATTTTACCGGACGAGTTCCCGGTCGGACGTTTTGCACCCGGCGCAGACCACAACCGACGCCGGGACACGGAGCGCCGGCTCGCAAGGCCAGTGGGGCGGTTTCGGCGACCCTGACGCATTCAACGCCCAGGCGGGCTCTTCATCGCGCGCTTCCGAGGAAAGCCCGCACCCACCCTACCATCTGCATGTAGACAGACGTTACGGCAGCGATCATGCGTACCCTAACCTGGGCTCGGTCGTTCGCCACCTGCCGAAGGGCGCAACGGCGGTGTACTACGCGGGCATCTCGTATTGGTTCGACGGCGGTGTATGGTACGAGCGATGGCCGTCGATTTCTGCGTTCCTCGTGGTCGCGCCGCCGATTGGCATTGTCGTCAAGTCACTGCCGGCGTTCGTCAGAAGGGTTCCACACCGGAGCGAGACGTTTCTCTATGCGAATGACGTTTTTTATCGGCCTCGCCCGGGGCTCGGCGGCTTCCAGGTCGTGAACGATCCAGTGGACACGGCCGCGGCTGGACCGCCGGCGCCGCGCGGCGCGGGTGCGGGGGCGGTGATGCCGGTTCCGCGGGTGCGGGCGGCGGGCGCCCCTTTCGCCCGAACATCGGCAAAGGCACCGCCGCCGGTGATGGCGCAGCCACCGATCGTGGCGGAGCCGCCGGTGATGGCGCGCACACCCGTCAAGGCACTCATGCCCGTCGCGGTATTGACGCCCATCAGGACGTTGACGCCCGTTGGATCTCGGGCGTCTCTCAACATCGCAGCGCCACTGCAGGCGAAGGCAGTGGTGCGCACGCCGCGGGAAGCTTCCGGCGCGAAATCCAGCTCCCCGCCCAAACTCTCGAGTCCGGAGACACTCACGCTCCAGGCCCTCGATGGACAGAGCGTCGATCAACAGGCGCGTGATCGGCGCGCGTGCCGTCGGTTTGCGATTGCGCACAGCGGGTTCGATCCGCTCTCCCGCGAGAGCGGCGCTTCCGCCTCAGGCCTTGCCCGGCTGACGTCCGAATACGAGCGGGCGCAGATTGCTTGCCTGAGCGAGCACGGTTATATCGTGACCCTGCGCTGAGATGCCGATGGCCGCAAGTGCGTGCCAGTCACCCTGAGAAAACCGCATCTGATGCCGAGAGAGAACGGGCTTCACCCGCTGCCCGCATGCGAGCGCGATACGCGCTTGGCGTGAGGCCGGCCCACCGGGCGAACGTGCGCGAGAAATGGCTGTGACTGGCGAACCCGAGATCCACAGCGAGACGAGCCAGGTCATCGGAGCCTGACAACAGTGTCGCGGCGCGCTGCAGACGCAATGCAAGGGCGTATCGGGCGAGGGGGATGCCGTGCACCTTGCGGAAACTGTAAGCGAGCCGGGACGGCGATGCGCGCAGTGCCCCGGCGAGATCGCGCAGGCGCAGAGATTCCTCGGGATGTCGATCGATGTAGGCTCTCGTCCTCAAGGCCAGATCGGTCGTTCTATGGGAAGTGAGCCGCATCGAGAGCTCCGGTGACGAATAGCTCGCATGCCGCTGCATAGATCGGCATCGTTTCATGACATTCCCGGAAGTTCGCAGAGCCGTTGAATTGTGAAAGCGCGCTGCGTGGCGTGGCTCTATGCTGCCCGCCATTCTCCCGGTAATCGAGAGGCTTCGGAGGTATCAAATGCGTAGCTTGAATGTGTTCGCCCTGTCCGCCATCGCGGGTGTCTTCCTCATCGGTGCCGCGCATGCCGGCACGCTGGTCCAACGCGCGGGTGTGACGTCGACCGGTGTGGTCTACCGGGGCGAGGACGCTCGCGGAAAGACGTTGTTCCTGCTCACCGTCACAGATCCGCGAGCGGTGACGCTTTCCAGGGACCGCGGCGCCAGCATCCATCGCCGGCGTCCGAATTGGACCGCTCTCATCGGATCGGGCAGGGCCGCGCAGGCGGAGCAACGCCGGTAGGAGAGCAGGATGCTGCCGCCGCGCACCGCCCGCCGGGCGATGCGCGGCAGCCGGCGCTGCGCAAGCCGGATGAGGCAGGCCGTGAGGAAGTCGTATCTGCAGGCTTCGGCGGTGAAGCGGACGCTTGAGCCGGTCGGCGCTTCGGGGAGCGGGAGTTTTGCGAGCCGGGTCGATCCGCAGGCTTTCCGTCTTGAAGAGCGGAAAGCTCGGTTGAATGAAAGTGCTCAACCCCGCGATGGGTTCGCCGCGCATGACCGATGGCGGCAGACGGACCGCGCAAGCGGCGCCGCGACGGCTGCCCGTAATCAGCTCGAATTCCACGAGACAAATGGACCTTTCTCGACCGGCAATCCGCCAAAAAGTGTATATGCACAGAGCAAGGCAGATGAACCCCCGAAAGAGGCATTTGCCCGGCGGTCGATCGGTCTAGGTGAGCGCCAGCAATTCGCGTCGTAGCCGCGCCGCGCGCCTCGATCCCACCTGAGCCTCGAATTCCCTTTGAGCGTTCTGCCAAAGGCGCATTCCATGCTTGAGCTTGCGTTGGCCTGCCGTGGACAGCGACAAGGCGAGCCGGCGCGCATCCGTGGCGCCCGGCCGTGTGTCGAGCAGACGCGCCCGCTGCAGGGGTTTCAGGGCGCGCAGCAGCGTGGTGCGGTCCATGCCGAGTATCGGCGCGAGCTCGGCCATAGGCGCCTGGCCCTTCTCCTCGAGGAGAACGAGGATGGAAAACTGCGCGCTGGTGAGCCCGGCATCGGACAGGTGACGCTCGTAGAGCCGGGTGATGCGCCGCGCAGCCTGACGGGCCGCGAAGCAGTTGCAGGCGCTGAGACGAGAGCGTTTCGGCACGTCAGGCAGTATATATGTGCATATGCACTTAATCAAACCGTTCCGTGCTTGCCCTGGAGAGCCCCGGGTCCGCCCGGGGCTCCGTGCCGTGGTCAATGCCTCGCTGGGGCCGCCTTCAGCTCGCGCAGCCAGAAGCGTTCCATGGCGGTGAACAGATCCGTGCGGGCCGTGGGGCCGGAGATGCCGTGAGTCTTGTTGGGGTAGATGAGCAGCCGATAGGGCTTGTCGGCCTTGATCAGCGCCTGTACGAACTGCAGGGTGTTCTGCCAGTGCACGTTGTCATCGCCCGTGCCGGCCACGAGCAGCAGCGGGTCGGCGAGATTCCCGGCGGCGGCGACATCGGAACTCTCGGCGTAGCCCGTCGGGTTCTGCCGGGGGGTGCCCATGTAGCGTTCGGTATAGATCGTGTCATAGTTCTGCCAGCGGGTCACGGGTGCCACTGCGATTCCCGCGCGCCACACGCCGGGGGCGTGAGTGAGCGCGTAGGCGGTCATGTAGCCGCCGAAACTCCAGCCCCAAATTCCGATGCGCTTCGGGTTTACCCATGGCTGGCGCTTGAGCCATTTTGCGGCGGCGAGCTGATCGGCGAGCGCGAGCTTGCCGAGGTGGAATTTCACCTTTGCCTGGGCTCGATGGCTGAAATAGGTGGCGGCGCTGTTGTCCGTGGCGAACAGCACGAACCCGTGCCGCGCCAGCCGCTGGCTGATCAGGAAGAAGGCCCCTCGCCAGACGTCTCGCACCGAGGGCGGCACGTCCGGGCCGCCGTACTGGTACATGATGACCGGGTAGCGTTTGTGCGGGTCGAAATGCGGCGGCAGGGTGAGGCGCGCGTAAAGTCGCGAGCGTTTGTCCGCGGCGGCAATGGTGAGGAAGCGTGGCTTCTGGAAGCGGTACGGCAATCGGGCCGCCGGCTGGATCACGGTGCGGTGAGCGCTCCTCAGGTTGACCAGCGTGACGGATGGCGGCGTGACGACATTGGAATACGTGTCCACGTAGGCTCGTGCGCCCGGACCCATGTCGATGTAGTGTGTGCCGGGCCGGGTGGTGATGGCGACAGGCTGCCCGCCGTGCAGCGACACACGGAAAAGCTGTGTGTTGAGGGGGCCGTGGGTATAGCGACTGAAATACACCTCGGCCCGCTTCTGCGCCACGCCGTTGAGCCCGAGCACGTTGTAGTGACCCGGCGTGAGTTTTCGTATCAGGCGGCCGTCGGCGGCGTACAGGTACAGGTGGTACCAGCCGTCCTGCTCGTTGCCCCAGATGAATCGTCCGTTCTCGAGGTAATAGGGGCTGCCGTTCACGTCGACCCAGTCAGGGTCGGTCTGTGTGACCAGCGTGCGGGCGAGGCCGGTGTTCGGATCCGCGGTGAGCAATTGCAGCCTGGTTTGAGCGCGGTTCAGCACCTCGCCGTACACCCGATCGCCTTTGGGCAGCCAGCCGAAACGCGCGAGGTAGGTGTCGGGAGTGCCGGCCATGGCCATCCAGGTGGTCTTGCCGGTGGCGACGTTGAGGACGCCCAGGCGCACGATCGGGTTGGGTGTTCCGGCGGTGGGGTATTTCTGCTCGTAGAGGTGCGGCTGCTCATGCAGGTAGTTGACGATCGGAAAGCTGTGCACCGGCCGCTCATCGAATTGCAGGAAGGCGATGTAGCGGCTGTCGGGCGACCACGCGTAGGCCGAGCGCAGACCGAGCTCTTCCGTGTAAACCCAGTCGAGCTCGCCGTTCAAAATGTCCTTGCGGGGCGCGGCGACCCGGTGGATGGGGCCCCCGCGCACGGCGGCGTAGTGAAGCGTGCCGTGAGTGAGGTAGCTGACCCAGCGCCCATCGGGTGCGAGCCGCGGGTTGCGCTTGGAGCCGGCCTGGTGAGTGACTTGCGTGATCTTGCGCGAGAGAAGCGAGTAGAGATAGATCTGATCGTGGCTTAGGAACAGGATCGCATCGCTCTTCGGTGACCACCGGTAGCTCTTCACGCCGTAGCGGGTGATGCGATCGCGCTTGATCTGGTTCTTGATGGTCCAAGCGGGTGCGGCCGCCCCGGCGAGCTGCCGGCTGGAGAGCAGGAGCGAGGTGGTGCCCCGTGTGACATTGACCAGATAGAGATTCGCCCGGCCGCCGGGGCCGTGGCGCAGCAGATAGGTGAGGTAGCGCCCGTTGGGGCTCCATTGCACCTGCTCGGGGTGGTAGCCGGTCAGTCCCGGACGCGCGAAGATCTGCGCGATCGTGTAGCGAGAGGCGTTCGCTCCGGCGACGCCCGCCCACAGGGGGGCCGGAGCGATCAACAGCAGGGCCGTCAGGCCGGTCAGGTGCTTGAAGAGCTGTCTCATGGGCGGGGCGCCGTGTGTGGTGGAGGGCGGGATTATAGGCGTGCGCGGTCCGCGCAGTCTGAGCCCTGCGACCGGCCGCCTGGATTCCTCGTCAAGCTGAACCCCGCACGCCTTGATGCCGGCAGGCGCCATGGGACCGCAAAGGCACGCCCTGTGTGCCCGATTCGCCGAGGAGCCGCACCTCGGCGGGGGAGCCCTCAAAGACTTTCCGCCCGAGTCCGCAGGGAGCGTTACCGGAGCGCCGAATGTCGGTGATTGAAGCGGGCTTCAGATGAGCGGGCGGCGTAGACTGTGGCTCTCTTTACGCATGCCCGCATGCCGGAGAGGAGAAGCGATGCAGCCGACGGCAATCCTGATCGCCGGGCCCGAGATCGCCGCTTACGGGTTCCCGCAAGGGCACCCGTTCGGGCCCGACCGCCACGACGCCTTCATGCGCGAGCTCGAGCGCTCATCGTGCTGGGCGCGCCTCGAGCGGCGCTCGGCGCGGCCCGCGACGCGTGAGGAGATAGAGTACTTTCACACGCCGACCTACGTCGATCGGGTCATCGCGGCCTCTCACGCCGGACATGGGTTTCTCGATGCGGGCGACACACCCGCCTTCCCCGGCGTATACGAGGCCGCCGCGAACGTGGTCGGCGGCACGCTCGAGGCGTTGGCCGGGATTGTCGCGGGCCCGCTCCCGCGGGCCTTCATCCCCATCGCCGGCCTGCACCATGCCGGGCGCGACCACGCGGCGGGCTTTTGCGTGTTCAACGACTGCGGCGTCGCGATCGAGGCGGCTCGGCGCCGCCATGGGCTGACGCGCGTGGCCTATGTCGACATCGACGCGCATCACGGCGATGGCGTGTTCTACGGTTTCGAGAGCGATCCGTATCTGGCTGACGCGGATGTGCACGAGGACGGCCGTTACTTGTATCCGGGCACCGGGGATCGCAGTGAGACCGGCCGAGGCCCGGCGCAGGGCACGAAGTTGAACCTGCCGATGCCGCGCGGGGCGGGAGACGCTGAGTTCATGGCCGCCTTCGAGCAAGTGGAGGCCTACCTCGAGGCGCAACGGCCGCAACTGATCCTCCTGCAATGCGGGGCGGATTCGCTGGCCGGCGATCCGATCACGCATCTGGCGTACACGGAAGCCGCCCACGCACATGCGGCTGCGCGCTTGCGGGGGCTGGCGGACCGGTACTGCGGGGGGCGATTGCTCGCGATGGGCGGTGGCGGCTACAACCGGCGCAATCTGGCGCGCGCATGGACGCGCGTCGTCGAGGCTCTGACCTGAGCGGCGACGATGGTTGCGCCCGCTCGTTGGAGCCGGCGCTACGCGGCGTCGGAGCCGATGACGGCTTTCACCTCGAGGAAGTCCCGAAGGCCGTATTCGCCCCACTCGCGCCCGTTGCCGGAGCGCTTGAATCCGCCGAATGGCAGGCTCATGTCGCCCGATGCGCCATTGATCGTCACCCGCCCGGCGCGAATGCGGCGGCCGACGCGATTGGCCCGGGCAAGATCGCCGGACCAGACATAGGCCTGCAGACCATAGGGCGTATCGTTTGCGATTCGGATCGCTTCCTCCTCGTCTCGATAGGGCAGGATTGCCACTACCGGGCCGAAGATCTCCTCGCGCGCGATGGTCATGTCGTTGTGCACGCCGGAGAAGACGGTCGGGCGCACGAAGTAGCCCTTCGAGAGACCCGCGGGCCGGCCCTCGCCTCCGGTCACGAGCTTTGCGCCCTCGGCGATGCCTTTGGCAATGTAGCTTTCCACGCGGTCGAACTGGATCTTGGATACAACCGGTCCGACGGCGGTTTCGGCGGAGGCGGGGTCTCCCACCTGCACGGATTCCGCCGCTTTCTTCGCGAGCGCCTCGACCTCGGCCAGGCGGTCGGCCGGCACGAGCATCCGGGTTGGGGCGTTGCAGGACTGGCCGGTGTTCTGCATCACGCTGAGCACGCTCGCCGTGACCGCGCGCTCGAGATCGGCGTCGTCCAACAGAATATTGGGCGACTTGCCACCGAGCTCCTGGTGGACGCGTTTGACCGTGGCGGCGGCCACTCGGGCCACTTCCGTGCCGGCGCGTGTCGAGCCGGTAAAGGAGACCATCTCGACGTCGGGATGCGCGGCAAGCGCGGCGCCGACCTGCGGACCGGTGCCGTTCACCAGGTTGAACACGCCAGCGGGCACGCCGGCCTCATCCAGGATCTCGGTCCAGATCGCCGCACTGAACGGGGAGAATTCCGAGGGCTTGAGCACCATGGTGCAGCCGGCGGCGAGCGCGGGAACGACCTTCGCTGCGACCTGGTTCATCGGCCAGTTCCATGGCGTGATCAGCGCGCATACGCCGATAGGCTCGAGCACCACGCGGGAGGATCCCCGGCGCTCTTCGAACGCAAAGGTCTTCAGCACCTCGATCATGGCCGCAAGGTGTCCGGATCCGGCGCCGGTCTGCGAGCCCTTGGCGAGGCGCGCCGGAGCGCCCATTTCCTCGCGGATTGCGTCTGCGATTTCCGAATGTCGCCTCTTGTAGACCGCAAGAATCCGCTCGAGCAATGCACCTCGTTCCTGCGGGGACGTCTGAGAGAAACGCTCGAATGCGCTCCGCGCGGCCGCTACAGCGCGGTCCACGTCCCGCTCGGAACCCAAAGAGATGACGCCCGCCGGCGACTCGGTTGCCGGGTTGATGACGGTGAAGTCTCGCGGCTCGACCGGGGGGACCCAGCGGCCGTCGATGTAAAATTTGCGGTAGTCGTAGCCCATTATCGACCCATTGTGACCCGAGGCGTGGCCCGGCCATTTTATCACTCCCGGCTCGGCGCCGGCGCCGGAGTCGGCGTGATCGGGGCGCTTCGCCGGCGCACGCCGGCCCCGCAAGCCCTTCCTTGGCGCACCGAATCAAAGGCCCCGATCGCCTTCGGGCTCTTTTTAGTTCGGGTAATATCGCCGACGGCGTGCATGGGCCGCGCCGAATTGAGGAATTCCCATGAAAATCCTGCTGACCGGCGCGGCCGGGTTCATCGGCTATCACACCGCCGGCAAGCTGCTCGCGCTCGGCCACGAGGTGATCGGCCTCGACAATCTCAACGATTACTACGACGTCACCCTCAAGCAGGCGCGCCTGGACCGGCTCACAAGCCGGGACGGATTCCGGTTTGCGCGGCTCGATCTCGCGGACGAGGCGGGGATGGCGGAACTGTTCGCGCGTGAGAAATTCCAGCGGGTGATACACCTTGCCGCCCAGGCGGGCGTGCGCCACTCGCTCAAGGATCCCTACAGCTACGTGCGCAGCAACGTCACAGGGACACTAACGGTGCTCGAGGGTTGCCGGCACCACGGAGTCGAGCATCTCGTCTACGCTTCCACCAGCTCGGTCTACGGCGCCAATACCGACATGCCGTTCTCCCCACGCAGGGGCGCGTCCCATCCGCTCACGATCTACGCGGCCACCAAGCGGGCCGACGAGCTCATGGCCCACAGCTACTCCTCGCTGTTCGGCCTGCCTACCACGGGCCTTAGATTTTTTACCGTCTACGGGCCGTGGGGCCGGCCGGACATGGCGCTGTTCCTGTTCGCGCGCAACATCCTCGAGGGCAAGCCCATCGAGGTGTTCAACAACGGGCGGCACAAGCGGGACTTCACCTACGTGGAGGACATTGCCGAGGGTGTGGTGCGCGTGTGCGAGCACGTGGCGCAGCCGGATCCGAATTGGAGCGGGGACTCACCGGACCCGGCCTCCAGCCGCGCGCCGTTCCGCCTCTACAACATCGGCAATCGCCGGCCTGTCGAGCTGATGCGCTACATCGAGGTTCTCGAGGAGTGTCTGGGTCGCAAGGCCGAGAAGCATTTCCTGCCGCTTCAGCCGGGCGATGTGCCGCAGACCTGTGCCGATGTGGAGGATCTGGTGCGCGATGTCGGCTATCGGCCCGCCACGCCGGTGGAGGCCGGCGTGCGCAGCTTCGTGGATTGGTTCTGCGAGTACTACGGCTATCCTCGCTGAAAGCGGCGGCGCGGGGAGGAGTCGGGACGCGACGGCCGGGCGCGCGAGGAGTGCGCCCTCGCTTTGAGGAGTGTGCGCTCGGGCCTTCGCCGCGAGACGGCACACTCCCCTTGACGAGCATTGGCTAATTTATCAGACTAATCGGATATATATTGGATCCGCGAGGGGTGGTGAAGGCGCAGGTGCGAGAGGTCTGGGCGGTGGGCGCCGAGCTGGGCGAGGGTCCGGTGTGGGTGGAGCGCGAATCGGCGCTCTGGTTCGTCGACATCAAGGGCTGCCGCCTGCATCGCTGGCGCCCATCGAGCGGCGAGCGTCACAGCTGGAATACCGCAGCGCCTCCGGGGTTCCTCGCGCCGCTCGCCTGCGGGGGATTCATCGTGGGGATGAAAACGGGCCTGCACCGCTTCGAGCCCGAGACCGGCGCGCTGTCACACCTCGCGCACGTGGAGCCGCACAGGCCCGACAACCGGCTGAACGACGGGTGCGTCAGCCCCGAGGGGGCGCTGTGGTTCGGCTCCATGCATGACCCGGAGACCGAGCCGACGGGCGTGCTGTATCGCCTGGACGAGCGCGGCCGCTGTGTCGTCCTCGATGAAGGCTATGTCGTCACCAACGGTCCGGCTTTCAGCCCGGACGGGCGGATTTTCTATCATTGCGACAGTGTCCGGCGGCTCGTGTATGCCTTCGACCGGCCCGATGCCCGTACCCTGGTCAACAAGCGGGTATTCGTGCGGATCGAGGATCAGGCGGGCTATCCCGACGGCACCGCGGTCGACGCCGAAGGCTGCCTGTGGGTGGCTCTGTGGGGGGGCGAGTGCGTGCGCCGCTACTCCCCGTCGGGGGAGCTGCTCGAGACCGTGGGGATGCCGTGCACCCACGTGACCAAAATCGCCTTCGGCGGGCATGATTTGCGCACCGCCTATGTCACCACCGCGCGCCAGGGCCTGACGGCGGCGCAACGCGCGGCGCAGCCGCTCGCGGGCGGCCTGTTCAGTTTCACCGCACCCGCGCCGGGGCTGCCTCAGGCGCAGGCCGGCATGCCGGGCGATTGACTTCGGGAGCCCGCGCGTTGGCGATCTATCCTGATTTGCAAGGCCAGGTCGTGCTGGTCACTGGCGGCGGCTCCGGGATCGGCGAGGCGATCGTGCGCCAGTTCGCCGCCCAGGGTGCCAGGGTCGGCTTCATCGACATCGCCGTGGAGCCATCGCGCGCGCTGCTCGGTGAGCTCGAGTCATCGGGCCCGACGGCGCACTTCGAAGCCTGCGATCTCACGGATATCCCGGCGCTGAAGCGTGCCATCGCCGCCATCCGCGCCCGCCTGGGGCCCATCGCGGTACTGGTCAACAACGCCGCCAACGATGATCGTCACGCTACCGAGGAGGTGACCGAAGCGTTCTGGGACGAGCGCATCGCCGTCAACCTCAAACACCAGTTCTTCTGCGCCCAGGCCGTGCTGCCCGACATGAAGGCCGCAGGGCGCGGCGCCATCATCAACCTGGGCTCCATCTCGTGGATGACGGGCGTGGGCGGCATGGCCGGCTACACCGCTTCCAAATCGGGCGTGCTCGGCCTGACACGGTCGCTGGCGCGGGATTTCGGCGTGTACGGTATCCGCGTCAACGCCGTCGCCCCGGGATGGATCATGACCCGGCGGCAGATCGAGAAATGGTTTACCCCCGAGGCCGAGGCTCACGCGATGGCGGCCCAGTGCTTGAAGCGCAGGCTCCAGCCCCACGAGGTGGCGAAGTTCGTCGTGTTCCTCGCATCCGAGGAGGCGAGCGCCTGCACCAGCCAACACTACGTGGTGGATGGCGGATGGGCCTAGGGCGCCGATGGACACCGTAGACGGGTCGGCGCGGGTGCTGTGCGACTGGGGCAGCACCCGGCTGCGCGCGTTTCTCGAGGTCGGGGGCGTCGTCTCGGATCGGCGGGACGGTCCCGGGGTTGCCGCCTCAGGCGATGAGCCGCCCGCTCGGATTCTGGCCTCCGTGCTGGCGCCCTGGCGGGAGCGCCACCGCCTGGATCGAGTGTTTCTCTGCGGCATGGCCGGCTCGCGCAATGGTCTTGCGGAGGTGCCGTACGTGCGTGCGCCTGCCGAGGTGCAGGCGTGGCGGCGAGGCGCCCGCCGCGCGCTCGCCGGAGATCTCGAGGCGAGCGTCGCCGCCGGGATCGAGACGGAAAATTTCCACGGCGCCCCGGACGTGATGCGCGGAGAGGAAACCCAGATCTTCGGTGCCCTGAGGCTCGATCGGCAGCTGGCCCGCGGCTGCCGCCTGATCGTGCTGCCCGGCACTCACAGCAAATGGGTCCTGGTGCGCGAGGCGCACATCGTTCGCTTTCAGACCTGCCTCACGGGAGAGCTGTTCGATCTGCTGTGCCGGCACTCCTCGCTGCTGCGGGCGGGGGCCGGGGCCGGGCTCGAGGCCGGCGAGGAGGGGTTCGAAGCCGGACTGAGTGCCGCAGCGCGGGGCGAGCTCGTCGCGAGCCTGTTCGAGACCCGCGCGGCGCAACTTGTCGGCGGTCGGACCTCGGGCTGGGCCCGCGCGTTCCTCTCGGGGCTGCTCATCGGCGCCGAGGTCACCAGCATGGTGCGCGTGCTCGAAGCCGTAGCCGGCGAGGTCACTGTGATCGGCGAGCCCGCGCTCGCCGCGTTCTATCTTCGTGCCCTCGCTAACCGGGGCATCACCGCGCACGCACTCGATGGTGACCGCTGCGTGCTCGCAGGATTGCGTGAATTCGCGGTTGCCGATGAGGGGGGCTGACATGCGGATCGAGAACATGCTTGGTGGCGGCGCGATGCCGGTGATCGCGATCCTGCGCGGGGTGAGGCCGGCCGAGGTGCTCGGGATCGGCGAGGCGCTGCTCGCCGCCGGCATTCGCATGATGGAGGTTCCGCTCAACTCTCCCGAGCCACTCGCCAGCATCGGGCTCCTGGCGGACGCATTCGGCTCCCAGGCGCTGATCGGCGCCGGCACCGTGCTCGCCGCCGCCGAGGTCGAAAGTGTCGCGGCGGCTGGCGGGCGGCTCGTCGTCTGCCCCCACACCGACGTCGCGGTCATTGGGCGCGCCGTCGAGCTCGGCTTGGATTGCCTGCCGGGGATCATGTCTCCCACCGAGGCGTTCACGGCGGTCTTCGCCGGCGCCGCGCACCTGAAGCTGTTCCCGGCGGCGAGCGTGGGGCAGGCGCATCTTAAGTCGCTGCGCGAGGTGTTGCCCCGCCACAGCCGCATCTGGGCCGTTGGCGGGACCGGGGCGCATGATCTTGCTCTCTGGCTGGCGGCGGGCGCCGCGGGCATCGGAGTGGGCGGTGCGCTCTACAAAATGGGCGATACGCCGCAACAGGTGCGCGAGCGGGCGATTGCGCTGCGCGCGGCCTGGGCCGGACCGGACCCGACACGGGCCTGAGCGGAAAGCCACATGCATCCAAGGGCGATCGATTGGGTCATCATGGGGGTGTATTTCGCCTTCGTGCTCGGCATCGGCGCGGCCCTCAAGCGCACCACGCGCACCAGTACGGACTTCTTTCTCTCGGGCCGCTCGATTCCGGCGTGGATCGCAGGGCTCGCCTTCATCTCGGCAAACCTCGGGGCGCAGGAGGTGATCGGCATGGCGGCCTCCGGGGCCAAGTACGGCATGGCGACCAGCCAGTTCTACTGGATCGGGGCCATCCCGGCGATGGTGTTCCTCGGCGTATTCATGATGCCGTTCTATTACGGCTCGCGCGCCCGCTCGGTGCCGGAGTACCTGCGGTTGCGCTTCGATGAGAAGACCCGGACGCTGAATGCCGTCAGCTTCGCGGTCATGACCGTGTTTTCCTCCGGGATCTCGATGTATGCCATGGCGCTGCTGTTGAAGCTGCTCCTCGGGTGGGGCTTCGGCACCAGCGTGGCGCTCTCGGCGCTGATCGTGCTGGTGTACATCTTTCTCGGCGGACTGACGTCCGCGATCTACAACGAGGTGCTGCAGTTCTTCCTGATCGTGTTTGGCTTCGCGCCGCTTACGCTGCTCGGCCTCAGGGATATCGGCGGCTGGCACGGTCTGGTCGCGGGGCTCGAGACCGTGTCGGTAGCGCACGGGTTCGCCCCGCACGCCTGGCTCAGCACCTGGAGTGTGATGGGCAGCCCCAGGGACAACCCCATGGGGGTCGAGTGGTTCGGCATGGCCATGGGCCTCGGGTTCGTGCTCTCCTTCGGCTATTGGTGCACCGACTTTCTGGTGGTGCAGCGCGCGCTTGCCGCCGATTCCATGGACGCGGCGCGGCGCACGCCGCTCATCGCGGCGGTACCGAAGATGCTGTTTCCGTTCCTGGTGATCCTGCCGGGGATGATCGCCATCGCCGCGACGGTGCACGGGGGCGTGGGTGGCCTTCAGTTGCCGCACAAGGCCGACGGCTCGCTCAATTACGACATGGTGATTCCCTTGATGCTGGGGCGCTACTTTCCGAGCGGCATGCTGGGACTCGGGCTGACGGCGCTCATGGCGAGCTTCATGACCGGGATGGCCGGCAACGTCACCGCCTTCAACACCGTGTGGACCTACGACATCTACCAGGCCCACATCCTGCCGCGCGCGAGCGACTACCATTATCTCGTTGTGGGCAGAATCGCCACGGTGGCCGGGATCGGCCTGTCGATCGGCGCGGCCTACCTGACCAGCCGTTTCAGCGACATCATGGATCTGCTGCAGCTGCTGTTCGCGTTCGTGAATGCGCCGCTGTTCGCCACTTTTCTGCTCGGCATGTTCTGGAAACGCGCGAGCGGACACGGCGCCTTCGCCGGGCTGATCGCCGGAACGGCCGCCGCCGCGCTGCACCAGGGGCTGACGATCCCCGCGGGCGCCCGGCCGGGAATCAAGGGAGGGTGGATCGCGGTGCTGCGCCACTACCCGAGCCTGATGGCGCAGAATTTCTGGACGGCGATCTGGGCCTTCATCGCCTGCCTGCTGGTGACGGTGCTGGTGAGTCTCGCCACACGTCCGCGCGAGGAGCGCGAGCTCGTCGGGCTCGTCTACTCTCTCACGGAGCGGCCGCGCGCGATGAGTCGGCCGTGGTACTCACGGCCGGCGGTGCTCGGGGCCCTCGTGCTGCTCGGCGCGCTCGCGCTCAATCTGCTCTTCTGGTGAGGCAATGAGACTCGATATCCGCATCCCGATAGGTGCCCTGTTCGCGGTGCTCGGCATGCTGCTTGCGGGCTACGGCCTCGCCGGCGGGCCGGCGCTCGCTCAGCGCTCGCTCGGCATCGACATCGATTTGTGGTGGGGTCTGGTGATGCTCGCCTTCGGGGCGCTGATGCTGTGGCTCGCGTGGCGCGCGGGCCGCAAGCCTCCCTGCGGCCCGTCATAGGAGTCGACAGCGAGCCGATCGAGCCGAAGCCCCACCGCGCGCGCACAGGCGGTGAGGGCCGCTAGTGGTTGTCGCGCGGAATGCCGAATCGCTCGTCGATCTGACGATACTCGGTGGCTCCTTCGAGGACCATGCCGTCCGACAGTTGCCCGACGAGGTCGCGCTGGATCTGCTCCCAGGGCGTGTGGGAGGACGGGTAGCGGTAGCCGCCCGCGGCCGCAAGGGCTGCGCGCCGGGCGGCGATCTCCTCCTCGCCGACCAGCATGTCGACTCTGCGCTTGCGCAGATCGACCCGTACGCGGTCACCGGTCCTCAGCAGCGCCAACCCCCCACCGATCGCCGCCTCGGGCGAGGCGTGCAGGATCGAGGGCGAGCCGGATGTGCCGGACTGGCGGCCGTCGCCGATGCAGGGCAGGGCGTCGATGCCCTGTTTGATGAGATAGCCGGGCGGGCGCATGTTGACGACCTCCGGCGCGCCCGGATAGCCGATGGGGCCGGCGCCGCGCATCACCAGCAACGTACGCGCATCGATTCCGAGCGACGGATCATCGATGCGGGCGTGGTAATCCTCCGGGCCGTCGAAGACCACGGCCCGTCCCTCGAAGGCATCGGGGTCGCCGGGGTCGCTCAGGTAGCGGCGCTTGAAATCCTCCGAGATCACGCTCGCCTTCATGATGGCCGAGTCGAACAGGTTGCCGGTCAGAACCAGGAACCCGGCATTGGGCTTGAGCGGCCGGTCGATGGGACGGATGACCTCGGTGTCGAGGATTTCCCGTGCGCGGCAGTTCTCACCGAGTGTGCGACCGTTGACGGTGAGCGCGTCCTCGCGGATCAGGCCGACCTTCATGAGCTCGTTCACCACCGCGGGCACCCCGCCGGCGCGATGGTAGTCCTCGCCCAGGTACTGGCCCGCCGGCTGAAGGTTCACCAGCAGCGGCACCCCGTAGCCGTGGGTCTGCCAGTCCTCGAGCGTCAGCTCCACGCCGAGATGGCGTGCGATCGCCGCCAGGTGAATCGGCGCGTTGGTGGAGCCGCCGATCGCGGAGTTGACTACGATGGCATTGAGGAAAGCATCGCGCGTCATGATGGCCGAGGGCCTCAAATCCTCTTGCACCATTTCCACGATGCGCACGCCGGTGTGATAGGCGATCTGGCCGCGCTCGCGATAGGGCGCGGGGATGGCGCCTGAGCCCGGCAGCTGCATGCCGAGCGCCTCGGCGAGGGAGTTCATGGTGGTCGCCGTGCCCATGGTGTTGCAGTAGCCGGCGGAGGGCGTCGAGGCGGTGACCCGCTCCAGGAAGCCCGCGTAGTCGATCTCTCCGGCGGCGAGCAGCTGGCGCGCCTTCCACACGATGGTGCCCGAGCCGACGCGCTCGCCGCGGTACCAGCCGTTCAGCATCGGCCCGACGGACAGCGCGATCGCCGGGATATCGACCGTCGCCGCCGCCATCAGGCAGGCGGGCGTCGTCTTGTCGCAGCCGATGGTGAGCACGACGGCGTCGATCGGATAGCCGTGCAGCACTTCGACCAGGCCGAGGTAGGCGAGATTGCGGTCGAGGGTTGCCGTCGGGCGCCGGCCGGTCTCCTGGATGGGGTGGACGGGGAACTCGATCGGCACGCCGCCGGCGGCGCGAATTCCGGCCGCCACGCGCTCGGCGAGCACCAGGTGATGGCGATTGCAGGGGGACAGGTCCGAGCCGGTCTGGGCAATGCCGATGATGGGCTTGCCGCAGTGCAGCTCCTCGAGCGTGAGGCCGTAGTTAAGATACCGCTCGAGGTACAGCGCCGTCATGCCCGGGTCGGCCGGGTTGTCGAACCAGGCGCGCGAGCGCAGCCGTCGGGACCGATCGTTTTTTCCGCCGTCTGCGCTCATGGAATGGGAAACCGATATGCGTTCATCATGAGTAATAATAATATGATTAATAATGCATATACAACCCGATTGCTCGTATCGCCTGCCGAGGCCGCCTCAGGGACCGGTATCCGCTTGACGCGTCCGCCTCCAGAATCACGGCAATAATACCGCTACCATGCCAGGCTGCGGGATATCACCGCATGACCGAGAATCGGTACACGATGGTGTTGTGGTAGGTTTTTCCCGGGAGGAGCGTGGCGGAGGGGAAGTTGGGGTGATTGGGGGCATCGGGGAAGTCCTGGGGCTCGAAGACGGCGGCATCGCCCTGTCGATAGGCGATACCGCCCCTGCCGACGATGGTGCCGTTTAAGAAATTGCCGGAATAGAACTGCAGTCCCGGTGCGGTGGTGTAGATGCTCAAGACCCTGCCGGAGCGTGGGTCCTTCAGGCGCGCGGCGAAGCGCAGGGTTCCCGGGCGGCCGTTGAGCACGAAATTCATGTCGTAGCCGCGGCCGTAGAGGATCTGTGGATCGCTGCCCTCATGGATGCGCAGGCCGATGCGGGTGGGCTTGAGGAAATCGAACGGCGTGCCGGCCACGGGGGCGATCTGCCCGGTGGGGATCTCCGTGGCGTCCATCGGGGTGTAGCGCGAGGCATTGATCTGAAGGAGGTCGTGCGAGACGGAGAAATGCGCCGGATCGCCGGGGGAGAGGTTGAAGTAGGAATGGCTGCTGAGATTGACGATGGTCGGCTTGTCCGTCGTCGCGCGGTAATCGATGCGCAGCTCCCCGCTGTCGAGCAAGGTGAAGGTGGCCGTCACGCGCAGCGTGCCCGGATAGCCTTCCTGGCCATTGGGGCTCACGTAGGAGAGCACGGCCGAGGCGCTCGGGCCGCTGTGGACGGAGTCGATGGTCCAGATGCGCTTGTCGAAGCCCTTCTTTCCGCCGTGCAGGCTGTTGCCGCGGTCGTTGATCGAGAGCTGATAGAGATGGCCGTCGAGGGTGAAGCGGCCATGGGCGATGCGATTGGCGAAGCGGCCGACGGTGGCGCCGAAGTAGTTGCCGTACTTTACGTACGCCTGCGGGTTGGAGAATCCGAGGACGATATCGCCGAGCTTCCCGTTGCGGTCGGGGGTGTCGATCGACTGGATACGCGCCCCGAGCGTGATGATCCGCACGCGGATGCCGGCGCGGCTGGTGAGCTGCACGGACTGTATGCGGGTGCCGTTAGCGAGGGTGCCGAACAGGCCGCGGCGCGCCTGCGCGCCCAAGGCCTGTCCGGTTGCGGCCAACAGGGCGGCGCACGCCGCCGCAGCAAGGAACGATCTTGAGACTGAGTGCTCGGTCACGGCGCCCCCTTTTTTTGGATGGACGGCCCGCGGCTGGCGCGGCCGTGCGGCGTAATACTCGGACAATTTGGCAGATCCCGGCGGCAAAGGCAAGGTGGCCTGCCGTTGCGCGCGCCGGGGCGGCTAGAGCGGCCGCACTTCGAAGGGTTCGGGCGCGCCCCTCGCCAGGCGGTTGCGCAGCGGCAGGAGAAAGGCGTCGGCGCTGATCTCGAACAGGTCCCCCGGCTCGCAGCGCACCTGCTCGGAGAACGACAGCGTGGCGGTGCCGAAGAAATGCACGTGCACATCGCCCGGGCGGCGGAAGTTGGCGTACTTGAAATGGTGATGCTCGAGGTTGGAGATCGAGTGGGACATGTTGCTCTGGCCGGTGAGGAAGGGCTTCTCCCAGAGCAGCCGCTGCCCGCGCAGGATCCGGCTGCTGCCGCGTACGTCCTGCGGCAATGCGCCGAGCAGCTCCGGCCCCAGGGCGGCCTGGCGCAGCTTCGAGTGGGCGAGCCACAGATAATTCTGCCGCTCCGTGATGTGATCGGAGAACTCATTGGCCAGGCAGAACCCCAGGCGCCGCGGCCGCCCGGCCGGATCGATCAGGTAGATGCCGGCGATCTCCGGCTCCTCGCCCCCGTCCAGGGCGAAGGCGGGCATCTCGAGCGCACCGCCGGTGCCGACGATGCTCGATCCGTTGCCTTTGTAGAACCACTCCGGCTGGGAGCCGACGCCCGTGGCCGGCTTGCCGCCCTTGAGGCCATCGAGGAACATCCGCATCGAGTCGGTCGGCGCATCGGCGGAGGCGGCGAGCGCATGCATCCGGTCGCGGCTTTCCGCCGAGCCCAAGTGCGTGAGGCCCGTACCGGTGAGATACAGATGCGCAGGGTCCGGATGGTCGATCGGCGGCAACAGGCGCACGCTCGGCCCGGCGCCGTCAATATCAACAGCCTCACGCCCTGCGCGCCTGCCTGCCGCTTCCTCGAGCGAGGCGCCTTCCGCGAGGGCGGCGCAGGCGAGCTCGTAGACCGATGAGACACCCTCCAGGGGCACGGCGCGCCTCGCCTCATCGAGCATCGCCACGCGGCGCTTTCCATCCGGCACTTCGATCTGAACCAAACGCAAGGACATGGAGGCTCCTGACTCTGTCTGCAAAGGCGGGCCGCTCGGTGCATGAGCGGGTGCGGCTCACTTGCGCGAGGCGTGTCTCGCGCGGACACCGGCATCTCCGCGAGCCTTCCGGCCGCGTGTCGTATCCAACAGCGCGAGACGCACGAGCTCGGTCATAGCCTCTCGCGCCGCCGCCGCATCTCGCGCCGCCACCGCCTCGTATACCCGCTCGTGGTCCGGGAGAGGGTCGCGGGGCAGCGGCTGCTTGCGCTGCTTGAAGATGGTCGTCCAGGTGACGGCGGCGGCGACGCCGCTCACCAAGGAGACCAGAAAGGGGTTGCCGGAAGCCTCGAGCAGCGTCGAGTGGAACTCGCAGTCCGCCTGTTGGCCCGCCTCGATCGCGAGCGAGCTCTCCGCCATGCGATCGAGCGAGCGGCGCAGTGCCTGCAGCTGCTCACCGCTGCGCCGCTCGGCTGCGAGCGCCGCGGCGGCCGGCTCGACGATGGTGCGCAGCTCGAACAGCCCTCTCAGCAGCCGCTCCTCGGGA
>JAJZLX010000707.1 GCA_021850555.1 Pseudomonadota bacterium
AACGGCCGCTTCGATGCTCCGCAGATCGTCATCGGTCTTGCGGTCACGCGCGATGGCTTTCCGGTACGGCACTGGATCTTCCCCGGCAACACGGTGGACGTGACCACGGTGGCGAAGGTCAAGGAGGATCTCAATGGCTGGCATTTGAGCCGCTGCGTGTTCGTCGGGGATGCCGGCATGGTCAGCGCCGAGAACTTGAGCACCCTCGCTCGCGCCGGCGGCAAGTACATCGTATGCATGCCGATCCACCGTGGGAGCGAGGTGGCCAATGAGGTGCTGACCCGCCCCGGGCGCTACCAGACGGTCGCCGAGAACCTCGAGGTCAAGGAAGTCACAGTGGGTGCCGGGGAGCGCCGTCGCCGGTACGTCGTCTGTTACAACCCGCAGGAAGCCGAGCGGCAGGCGCGCCATCGTCAAGAGGTGCTCGATGAGCTCGCCGCCGAGATCGAGAGCCTGCGCGAATCGATCGGCAAATCCCACTCCAAGCGCGTCTGCGAGCTGCGTGCCTCGGGACGATATGGCCGCTACGTGCGCCTCACTCCGAACGGTCACCCGCGGATCGATCAGGCCAACATTGAGGCGCTCTCCAAGCTCGACGGCAAGTTCGTCGTGCACAGCAACGACGATACCTTGAGTGCCGCCGACCTCGCCCTCGGCTACAAACAGCTGCAGCGCGTGGAGGTTGCCTGGCGACAGCTCAAGAGCGGCTTGAAGCTGCGTCCCGTCTATCATTGGGCGCCGCACCGCATCCACGCGCACGTCGCCCTCACCGTACTCTCGCTCCTCCTCGAGCGCGTCGCCGAGCAGGCCTGCGCCGATACCTGGCGCAACATCCGCGACGATCTCAAGCAGATCAAATTGGCTCAATTGTCGAGCCCCAACGGGATGGTCTGGCAGGTCACCGAGCCCTCTCCGCAGGCGCTCAAGCGCTTGAAATCCCTCAAAATCCCCAAGCCTCCACCCGTCCTGAAGCTCGCCTGAGCCCCTAGATACACGGCCCCTTCCGACCTTCGCCGGATCCCCTTGTTTTGCCTCGGGAAATCACGTCCATGTATCCGGGTGGTGTCAAACTCGGGTCTGACGGTGATCGCCGCCTGCATTCTCCCATTGCATCTGCTTTTGCGGCATCGGGCGCGGCGGCATATTTCCGAGAGCACGCGCGAGGTCAGGGAATGGCGCGGAGTCATCACGAACTTCCTGGTCGAGACTCTCGGCGCGGCGAAGGCGGTGCAGAGTGCGGGCGCCGAGCACTGGGAGCGCGATCGCCTTGGAAGGCTCAACCAGGGCTTCCTGCGCCGCCTCGTCCGCCAGCAGCTCGTGGGTTACACGATCGGGGCGTTCTCCGGAGTGTTGTCCCATTTGACGACCGCCGTGGTGTTCATCTTCGGCGGCTGGCAGGTGATCCACGGCTCACTCTCGCTGGGCACCCTGGTAGCCTTTACGGCCTACCTGGCGCGCGGCACCGGCTCGGCGACCTCGCTGATGGGACTCTACACCGCTTATCAGCGCGCGGGCGTGAGCCTTAAGCGTGTGCAGGAATTGCGGGACGCCGAACCCATGCGCGCTCGCAGTCAGGCCTCGCGCGCTCTGGAGGCGCGCTCGGGTCCGATCTGCTTCCAGGGCCTGAGCTTCCGCTATCCCGATGGCGAGCAGGCCCTGTTCGAAGCACTCAACTTAGACATCGTTGCCGAGTCCAAGGTGGTACTGTTTGGCGAGTCGGGGGTGGGAAAATCCACCCTGGTGGACTTGCTGCGGGGCTTTGCCGAGCCTGAGGCGGGCCGGATTCTGCTCGATGCGGTCGATCTCTCGGACTACGACTTGCATTCAGTCCGGTGCCGCATCCCAGTGCTGGAAACGGATCCGGTGCTGTTTCGCGGCAGCATCCTGGACAACCTCCGCTATGGGAACTTCGATGCTCCGTTGGACCGCGTGTTTGAGGTAGCGAGGCAGACGGGAGTCGAGCCCTTCGCGCTGGCGCTGCCGCAAGGGTACGGAACCGAGCTCGGCTCCCGCGGCGCGGGCCTATCGACGGGACAGCGACAGCGGATCGCCGTCGCCCGGGCACTGCTCGGCTCGCCCTTTGCGCTGGTGCTCGATGAGGCGACCAGCAACCTGGATGCGGGCGCGGTCCACACCATGCACGATCTGATCGACCGGCACCTGGGACAGCGGACGCGCATTGTGATCACCCACGCCCCGGATGCCGTGCCTCGAGCGGACCACGTTTTGGAATTGCGGGACGGGCGGATCATCGAGCGAGAGCGCGCGCGCGCGTATGCCTGAGCGTGCATGGCGGGTCGCTGTCCTGGATAGCGGGATCGGACCGCTGCCTCAACATGCCCCGCATTTGGTCAGGCGGTTCGTAGACGAGGGCGGTCAGATCCTCGAGCGGACACCGATCGATGACCCCATAGGCCACGGCACAGTCGTAGCCGCCATCATTGCATCATCACCGCGGCCCATGGAGCTGCTGATCGCGCAGGTGCTGAATGAGCGGGGCCGCTGCACGCCGGCCGCGCTGGCGGCGGCGGTCGATTGGGCAGTAGCCAGTCGCGCGGAGCTGTTGCATTGCAGCCTGGGCTTGGCCCATGACCGGGCCGTTCTGAGGGCCGCGATGGGTAGGGCAGCTGCGACAGGAGTGCTGGTCATCGCGGCTGCGCCTGCCCGCGGAGTGGCAACGTACCCGGCGTCCTATCCGGGGGTCATCCAAGCGACGGGAGATGCACGCTGTGGCAAGGAGGAGATTTCATTCCTCGGCACGGCCGGAGCGGACTTTGGAGCCTGCCCCCTGCATCGCTCGCGGTCGGGAAATGTATCTCGCGGTGCCAGCGTGGGGGCGGCGCATCTTTCGCGGTACATCGTGACGCACGTGCCGGTCGGACTTCCGGCCTCGGAGATGCATGAGGCTCTGGTACGGTTTGCCGCCTTCCAGGGTCCCGAAAGCCATCAACCGACGGCTCGCGCTTGATTCGGAGGCCTCTCATGCGGTTGAAGTTGAACGTCAATGACGAATCCATCCCGGTGACGGCGGAGGCGGATACGCCGCTCCTGTGGGTGCTACGCGACGAGCTGGGATTGAGCGGCACCAAGTTCGGTTGCGGCATGGGACTGTGCGGTGCCTGCACCGTGCATGTAAACGGACAGCCGGTGCGCACTTGTGTGACCCCGATAAGCGCGGTGCTCAGCACCGCGATCATCACGATCGAAGCGGTCGGGCGCGAGCGTGTCGGTCATGCCGTGCAGCAGGCCTGGCTGGCTCTCGGCGTGCCGCAGTGCGGTTATTGCCAAGCCGGGCAGATCATGAGTGCGGTGGCGCTGCTGCGCCAATCGCCGCAGCCCACCGACGCCGATATCGATGGGGCGATGGCGGGCAACCTCTGTCGTTGCGGTACGTACCCGCGCATCCGTGCGGCGATTCACCGCGCTGCGGAGCAGCTGCGGAGTCTACCATGAGCGTCCGCGACAGTGGCGAAACGCGCGCACTCTCACGCCGGGCGCTGTTGAAGGCGGGCGTGGCGCTCGGGGGGCTGGCGCTGTGTCTGCGCGAGTCGGGACGGATCGCACTCGCCGGGCCCCGGAAGTATGGAGCCGCCGCCGAGCCGGGCGGGGTCGTCGACAACCCGCTGGTGTTCGTGGCGATCCACCCCGATAACACGGTCACGGTCACGGTGGCGCGGCCAGAGATGGGGCAGGGGATCCGCACCAGCTTCGCCATGGTGGTGGCAGATGAGTTGGAGGCCGACTGGCCGCAGGTGCGAGTGATACAGGCCCCCGCGGACCAGACCCGTTACGGTAAGGCGGCGTAAATAAATAACGGTATCAAGTAATGTGCCCGTGTGCTATGCTGCTTTGGCATGGAGGCTGCGCTTTCCGAGTTGA
>JAJZLX010000196.1 GCA_021850555.1 Pseudomonadota bacterium
TCCACCCTTCGGGCCGACATCCTCTCCAAACACCACCATGCGCGGATTGCGCGCGAGTTCGACATCGAGCGTGCGCCGTATCGCGGTCAGCATGTTGATGCGGTTCGGCTCGGGCTCGGCCACCGCGCGGCCTGGAGGGAACACCACACCGAGCGGCGCCAGTCCGCCCTGCTCCTGCAGCTCCAGGCCCCCAACCGCGTCGTGCTCGGTGAAGACGTAGCGCCTCACCCGCCTCGGGTCCGGCGGTGGGCGCTCGAGCGCGCGCTCGAGGGCATGCTCAACGGCGCGCACCGCCTCAGCCTCGAGCTGCCGCCACGCGCCTTCGGACATTCGTTGCGGAACCAGGTGGCGATACAGCCGCTGCAGCGGATCGTTGCTGCGCTCGCGCGCGAGCGTCCCGGCGGACTTGTACGTCTGGGTATCCTGACCCGAGTGCCCGCAGAGCCGCGGCACCGTCAGGCGCAGCAGCGCCGGGGCGCGCTGCTCGCGCACGAACCGCACCGCCGTGCCAATCCGCTCGGCCGCCTCGAGCGGCTCGGCGCCGTCACCTTCGTAGATCGACAAGCCCGAGAACGAGCGCAGGTTGGCGGCGATGTTGCCCCCCGGAGTCTGCAGCTGCGAGCTCACCGAGATGCCGAAGCCGTTGTCCTCGACGTAAAAGAGCATCGGCAGACGCAGCGTCGTCGCCAGAGTGAGCGCCGACCAGAAGCCCGCGGTGGCCACCGAGGCGTCGCCGCCGAGCACGACGGCGATGCTGCGGGCGTAGTCGGCCTGCCCGAGCACGCGATGATGATAGCCAATGGCTTGCGCCCAGCCCGCCGCCGGCGTGTACTGCGCTCCGACGCCGCCGCAGGCCGGCAGCACGGTTACCGCGCCGCGCCCCGGTTTGTTGAACACCACCCCGATGTCACGCCCGTCGCTGAACCCTCCGGAGCGCGCCAGCGGAGCGGCGGCGGCGTCCTCAAGGTCCACGCCCACGGCAAGCATCAGCGGACGGGAGCGGTAGTAGACGCTCACGCCGTCATGCGGATCGGTCAGTTGCAGTCCGAGCAGGATCTGCGCCAGGTCGTGACCGCGAGCCGAGAATTGATAGAGGACCTGCCGCGAGGGCAGCAACCGTGTCTCCTCGATCTCATCGAGCGCCCGGGATTGCTGCAACAGGCGCGTCACCCGCTCCCAGTCGGGGTGCACATCGCTGCGCGGAGGGCGCCCGGAGCGCGCCGTCGAAGAGGCCGTAACCGCCATGCACGCTCCGAAGGCGAACGAATGAGCCTTCCTGGGACACAGTTTATGCGCGTATCCGCGAAATTATCTTGCCTTTATTGCTTCGAGTTAGGCGTTTCTGGCAATATTATTGCTCTTCTAGACCCCATTGGAGCAACCCGGTGACACGCCCCCTCGACCGCCTGGACTGCCGGATCCTCGCAGAGCTGCAGCTCGAGGCTCGTATCACCAATCAGGATCTCGCCAAGCGAGTCGGTCTCTCGCCCGCCCCGTGCTGGCGGCGGCTGAAGCGCCTGGAGAGCGAGGGCGTCATCGCCGGGTATGCGACGCTGCTGTCGGCCCCCGCGATCGGGCTACCCATCCAGGCATATGCGCTGATCTCGCTCGAGAACCATCATGCCGAAACCGTGGCCGCTTTCGACCGGCTGGTGCGCGAGCGTCCCGAGGTGCTCGAATGCCACGCCATGAGCGGCACCAACGATTACTTGCTGCGGATCGTCGCGGCAAGCATGGAGGCCTACGAGCGGTTTCTCTCGGCCCAGGTGCTGCAGCTGGCCGCGGTGCGCTCGGTGAACACCAGCTTCGTGCTGCGCACCAAGAAGTTCACCACCCGGCTGCCGCTGCAGGCTCCCGGATGAGCGATCGATCGGCGGCAAGCGCCGCACGGCCCCCGCTCCCACGGCACATTCCCGCGCCGCCTCACCTGTCGTGAACCCCCGAGCGCACAAGACGCCGAGGCGCGAGTGATTGGAGTTCCGCAATACCCCGCGGCGGTGTCAACGCGCGGCCGTCGCGGCGCGCGCCCGTGCGGCAACTCTCGCGCGGCGCGTGCCATCCCCCGCGGGGCCCGACCGGCTGGCCAGCGTCGCGACATGGCCGTGACCCGGGAGCGACGCTAGATAATCGGCCAGCGCCTTGTCATCTTTGGCATGCAGCGTCGTGCAGATTCCGTGCATGATCGCGACGTCGCGCATGTTGGTACGGAACGCGTTGAGCTGCTTCAGGATGTACTCGGCGTGCTGCCCCGCCAGGCGCGGGAAGTTCGCATTGCCGAGCCCGCGCGGGCCGTGACATGCCGCACAGGCCGGCACGCCCTGTGCCGGGATGCCTTCGTGGTAGATCCGCTCCCCCGCGAGCACCGTCGCCGAGGAATGTGACGTTCCGGGACTGGGCTTCTGGTGCGCGAAGTATGTCGCCAGCGCGGCGATCGTTCGATTGGAAAGCCGGCTCGCCATACCCCACATGTACCCCACCGCGTACGCGTCCCCACGGGAGCGATCACGGAACTCCTTGAGCTGCTGCTCGATGTACCAGGCCTTCTGACCCGCGAGGTTCGGGAACATCGGGTTCTTGCTGACGCCGGCGACCCCGTGACAGACGCCGCAGACCCCGACGGCCAGATCCCGGATCCGCGCCGACGGCTTATATGTCCCATGGGCCAGTGCCGCAGCACTCGCCACGAGGAGCGCAGCCACAGGGGCCGCTCGCAGAGCGCGACGCAACAGGGCTCTTGGATTTCCGAATCGCACGATGATTGACGCCTTGATTCCAGATATTTCACTACGTTCCGCAGGCACCGTAGATGCTCGCACGCGCCCCTCCGGCGGCCCATGACATAAATCAATTCTCAGGGCGTCCCCGGCCCGCGAATTGCCGCGGCCGCGCTCATGCGGGCCACGCCGGCGAAACCCCGTTCGGACACCGGACGCGACCGCGCAATTCACCCGGCGCCGCGCGGGGGCAATGATCGGCGCAGCCTCGCAAACACGGCGCGGCGCATCTGTGCGTGCTGGTGGTGTTCGAGTCGCTTGTGTGGGCTGGTGCTGCTCGAGTCGCTCGCCGTGACGGTGCTCGGGCGGCGTGCTGCGCGCCGGTCCGTACCACTGGCGCGTGGTCGGCGTGTTCGCCAGGCGGCGGACTACGACTCGCAGCTCTGGACCAGCTTGCCCGCCCTGCAAGGGGCATACGACCGCGGCAGCTCCTTCAGCTCGGTCTATGTGCGGCTCGCCGCGCCGCATGATTTCGCCGACTTCAAGGGCTTCCCCACCGGCAATCCGCGGCTCTACGTCGGCGTGCAGCGCGAAACCCGCCACTTCGCCGCGCAGACGCGCAACCTGGCGCTGTTCATCGACATCGCCAGACGTGTGACCGGCGGCCTGTTGCCGGCGATTCGCGCGGCCCGGCTGTCGATCGCGGCCGGCTTGCGGCCCGAGCGAGGCTCAGAACACCTCGAAGATCCCCGCCGCCCCCATGCCGGTGCCGATGCACATCGTCACCATGCCGAAGCCCTTCAGGCGCCGGTGGCGCATCCCGTGCACCAGCGTCGCGGTGCGTATCGCCCCGGTCGCCCCCAGCGGGTGGCCGAGCGCAATTGCGCCGCCGTGCGGATTGACGCGCTCGGGATCCAACCCGAGGTCGCGGATCACCGCCACCGACTGCGCCGCGAAGGCCTCATTCAACTCGATCCACAGCAGCGCATCCTGCGCGAGACCCGCGCGCCGCAGCGCCGCTGGCACCGCTTCCTTCGGACCGATCCCCATGATCGCCGGCGGAACGCCCTTGACCGCGAAAGTCACGTAGCGGGCCAGCGGCGTCAGGGCATAGCGTTTCAGAGCCGTTTCGGACACCAGGATCACGGCGGCCGCGCCATCGG
>JAJZLX010000038.1 GCA_021850555.1 Pseudomonadota bacterium
GAGCGCGCGCAGATCCTGCAATGGATGTTCTTTGAGCAGTACAGCCATGAGCCATACGTCGCGACGCCCCGCTTCATCCTGAAGCACCTGCCGGAAGACACTCCTCGCCGCCGCGAGCTCTCTCAGCGGCTCCAGCAAGGGCGTGCCGCTCTGACCGTGATGGACAACCATCTCCGGCGCCATCCATTCTTCGTGGGCGAGGAGTATTCGATCGCCGATATTGCCCTATATGCCTACACGCACGTGGCGCACGAAGCGCAACTCGATCTGGCGCCTTTTCCGAACGTGAGAGCGTGGATCACCCGAGTGGCCAATCAACCTCGCTACGTCCCGCTCACAATGAAGCCAGCGTAATTGTTCCCTTGTCATAGACCAGTCGGCAATTTCCCCGCCGCACGACGTCTGCGAGATTTCGGGGTACGTGGGGTGTTGTGAGGCACCGTACGGCAATTGACGGAACGAAACAGCCCGGCTCTGTGGTTGCTAGGGACCGAGAAGGGCTGCAGGGACGATCGCGACACCATCCTGCCGCCGGTACGCGTGCTTTCCGGTCGTGATGACCACCATGTCCGCCAGGATGCTGCCGAGCTGCTCACGGAGCCACAGAAGATGGTTCACGTCCTCGTCCGTCACCTCCGCACCCGTCTTGACTTCGAGCGCAAGCACGCGGTGGTCGTCTGTTTCGACGATGAGGTCGATCTCCCGCCGGCCATCGTAGGTGCGGCAGTGGTACACGCGGGCTTCTGCGGCCTGCGCATAGACGCGCACGGACTGAGTCACGAGCGCCTCGAACAACTGCCCGAGAAGCGTGCCGTCCCGCCGCCGAGCGGCCGTCGGCGCGATCGTCACGAGCTTGGCACCTGCGGCGATCCCGCCGAGCAACGCCCCGGTATCCACGCCCAGCAGGCGCGCAGCGAGCGCGGGATCGACCAAGTGGTGCTTTGGGGCCTGCGTGAGGCGCCTCAAGTGGTTCTTCGTCGGCATCCAACCGGGAACTTGATCGAGGATCCAAAGCTGCTCGAGTACATTGCGGTAGGCGATGACTGTCGTTTTCGCCGGGACCTCTTCAGTCCCTGTTGCGGCGGCATTGCGAATCTTCTCGAGCGAGGTGGCGGTGGCTGTCGCCGCCGCGAATGCCGCCATCCAGCGGCGGAGGGTCTGTGGCCGCCGGACGGTGTACCCTTGCTCCTCGAAGTCCCGGTCAACGATTCGCTCGAGGTAACCGTCGAGCTGGGCACGCAGCGCCCGACCGGACAGTCGCCGAATGGCAGGAAAGCCCGAGGCGACGATTTCGTGGGCGTAGTCGGCGAGGCCGAGGCTAGTGTGACCCTCTGCTTTCGCCTGCGCGCCGCGAAGCAGGCCGCTGAGACTGACGGTTGGCTCACCCAGGCCACGCTCGGCCAGGCTGAGCGGGCGCATGCGGACTCTCACCATCCGGCCCGCCCCCGAATGGCTCGGTGGCTTTGCGGGCGTTGCTGATCCCGCAAGGAGGAACTGGCCCGGGGTCGGGTCTCGATCGACTGCCGCGCGCACGGCGTCCCAAATCGCCGGCACATGCTGCCACTCATCCAGCAAGATCGGCGGCGGATCTGTGAGCAACACCGTCGGGTCCGCAGCCGCAATGGACCTGATCTCAGGCACATCAAGGCGATGCACGGTGGCCGCGCGGCGTTCGGCCGTCGCAGTCTTTCCCACCGCTTTGGGGCCTTCAATTGCGATGGCCGCGAGTTCCGGGAGGAGTTCGTCGAGCTCGTCATCGACGATCCGTTGCGTGTATTCGCTCATCGGTGATTGGTCGCTCGGATCCGGCCGTGGCCTGTGCACCTCGCGATTAACGATACCATACACCCGTATTATGCGCTACCGTTTAACCACAATAAGCCATACTATCCATTTGTTTCGTACGATACCATCCAACCGAAGCGAGGTGGCGACCGGGAAGTCGAGGCCTTCGGCTGGCACGCCGTTGAGAATTGCGCAACTTGAATGAGCTGCGAAGAAGACCGTCAGTCTGACGGGTCATCGTGAAGACTGCGGCTTGCCGAACAACATCCGCTAAGTCCTCCATGCCGACTTCGCCCTCAAGTATGTCGACGTATCCGCGGATCACGTTCGAGTTGGGCGCCTCGCCCAGCCGCGGCAGTGCTCTGGAATCGTGCGTATGACAGGGACGTCTCAAATCGACCCGTTGCGGTCGTGAAACTCCTATCGTAGCGGTCAGTTGGCACGAATGAAGCGGTCATTGCAACGACGGCTTTCGGGAAGATTATCATCCGCGCTGGAGTAAACTAAGAACAACGCCGTTGCGATTCATTGGGCAATTTCTCAACTTTTTTCTACATCTGCGCCCAAAGAGCCAATTGACGGGGAGTTAAGTACCATATGAGCCCGAAACGTTGGCTTGCACTTGCTGCTCTCGCGCTTTTCGTCCCCGTCAGCTACGGTCACGTTACGGCGATCGATGCGCAAAAATTGCCGCTTCGTGTCCTCGCCAAGAAAGTGCTGGGTGAGGTGGGGTTGCTCATGATTGGTGTTCAGCGTCCGAGCTTGGGCAGTCAACCACTGGGCCCCTATCCACCACACCTTTCCTGGCCGCCGTCAGGAATACCGCCGCTAGGTCAGCTCCGGTTTTTTGGTCGCGCAGAGGTGACTGGAAGTCAGTTTGGCATGTGTGGATCCGACTGGGTCACCGTCGACTTCACGGATGGTGGCAAAGTGGAATCGATTCGAGCACAGCGGCATTATGGCGTGGCGGGGCCCATCTATCGAGCACCTGGAACATGGACATACGCCGAAGCCGGGAAGATTTGCGCTTCCGTGAAGTCCACCCGTCACTATTTCCCCGCGCCCAATCCTGATGCGGCACTGACAATAGCAACCTACGTTAATGCCATGCACGGCGTCGGCTCATTTGCGCGACAGAGTTTCTCATACGCATGCTCAGGCTGTACCAAGGCATTGTCACGAAAATGGGTATTGAGTTGGCTAAGACTTCGCAGAATCCGTCGCGTTCGGCCCATTGACTGCGGCGATATACATCTAAAGCTGCCATCGTGCTTTCGAATTGTTGTAAAGAAGTCTGATGGATTGCTTACCGGAGTTTATCGGATATATGGATCGGACTACATGAACAATGTCGTGGTGGAATCTGTTGTCGTGCGTTTCGAACAGGGAATATTTTGATTAGTATTGAAGGTGTCGGCCGCGCGCTGAGGTCACGATCCGTATGACCGGTCTGGAGAAGTCTTTGCACTACGCCGGAGCGACCGTTATTGGCCGACTGCGGAAATTCAGCTTCGGTGGCGAGCAATCGGTTGATCAAGAATTGAGGGGTTCGGTTCGTTGTCTCTGATTCGCACTTGGAATATGAGACGCAAGCCAAGTGCGACGCTACGTGCGAATGCCGGGGCAACGAGGGGCAAGCAATGGCAATTACCCCGGGGCGGGCTCGCCGTCCAGATCCCACGAATTTTCCCAAGCGATCAGATATTTGCCGTCGCTGCTGTTGCCGCAGCTTGCCTGGCGTTGCCTGGGAATGGAGCGGGTGATGGGAATCGAACCCACGTTAGCAGCTTGGGAAGCTGCAGTTCTACCATTGAACTACACCCGCGCGCCCGGGGTGGAATTGTACGAGAGACGCCGCCCGCCCGGCAATCCGCGCTTTTCGGTGCGCGGATTGCCGGGCGACGATGCTGCGCTTGCCCGAGCGCCGTTCAGGCAGGCGGGGCACGGAGCGCTTCGGCCGCGCGTCGCACGGCGGCATCCCGCTCCGCCCGGACCGCATCCAGGCCTTTCCTCGCCGCGGCGATGATTTCCGGCCTGGCCTGCTCCGCTCGCCCTGAGCCAAACGGCGGCGCGGGTGCGTACTCGATGGCGAGCTGCACGGTCTCGGCGTAATCCGGTCCGGCGATTTCCCCCATCACGGTGAGCGCCATGTCGATACCGGCCGTGACGCCGCCGCCGGTGATCACGTTGCCGTCACGAACCACGCGCGCCGGATCGGGAATGGCGCCGAACGCGCTCAGCGCGTCGCGCCAAGCCCAGTGGCAGGCGGCGCGCCGGCCCGTAAGCAGCCCCGCCGCCGCGAGCAGCAGCGATCCTGTGCACACGGAAGTCACATAGCGGGCCGTGCGAGCGAAGCGATGCACTTCGTCGAGGTAGCGCGCATCAGTCAGTGCGGCGACGGTGCCGAACCCGCCGGGCACGCACAGCAGGCTGCATTGCTCGATCTCGCCCAGGCGTCGCACATCATCGAACACCATGCCCCCGGCCGCTATCCTGCCGCCACCGACCGAGGCCAGCAGGCACCGGGCATCGGGCAGGCGGGTGAAGACCTCATACGGTCCGGTGAAATCGAGCTGGGTGACTCCCGGATAGAGCGCAAACACCACGCAAAACTCTGTATTCACGGCCGACCCCGCGCTTGTCGCAATGCTTTGACCGCAGGCAGCGTGCCAGGCTAGCATGAGGGCGTAAATGACATGTTTCCCTCGTTTCATGCCATGGCGCGCCGCACCGCCTTCCTCATCTTTCCCGGGTTTCAGATTCTGGACGTCACCGGGCCCATCGCCGCCTTCGAGATCGCGGAGCGCTACCGGCCGGGCGCGTATTCGCTGAGCGTCGTCGCCGCACAGCCGGGGCTGGTGGAAAGCTCGGCCGGCGTGTGTCTGCAGGCCGGACCGTTGGGCGGCGTCGCCGCAATCGATACCCTGATCGTGTCGGGCGGGGAAGGCTCGCGGGCCGCGGCCGAGTGCCCGCTGACCAAGCGATTCGTGCGCGCTTGCGGAAAACGCTCGCGCAGGGTCGCAAGCGTCTGCACGGGAACATACGTCATGGCCGCGGCAGGCCTGCTCGATGGCAAGCGGGCGACGACTCACTGGAGCCGCGCATCGGAATTCGCACGGCAGTTTCCCCGGGTTCGCCTCGAGGCCGACCGCATCTTCGTCAAGGACGGCAGGATCTGGAGCTCGGCGGGAATCACCGCCGGCATCGATCTGGCGCTGGCACTGATCGGTGAGGATCTCGGCGAAGACCTGGCGCGGCGCACCGCACAGCAGCTGGTCGTCTATTTCCGCCGGCCCGGCGGCCAATCGCAATTCTCGCCCCTCCTGCAAATGGAACATGCCGACAGCCGGTTCGCCGGGCTGTTGGATCATGTGCGCACGCGTTTAAGCGACCGGCTCGATGTCGAGCAGCTGGCTCGCCTGAGCTGCATCAGCCCGAGGCATTTCTCCCGCCTCTTCAAGGCAGAGACAGGCCTCGGGCCGGCGAAGGCCGTCGAGCGGATTCGAGTGGACGCGGCGCGCGCGGCCTTGGAAAGCGGCGCCTCCTCGGTGCAGCAGGTGGCCGCATCCTGCGGTTTCGGCGATCCGGAGCGCATGCGCAGAAGCTTCCTTCGCGTATTGGGCAAGCCGCCGTCAGTGCTGAAGCAGCGGCGGCGGGGAGAAGCAACCGGTGCAGAGCCCCCGCGTACTGCGCGGTCTCGCACTGCCGCCACTGCAGCGCGGGCGGGCCGCGGCGATTGCGCCGGGCGAGCCAGCTCTCCACCAGGCCGGCGATAGCCGGCGAGTCCGTGCGCGCGACCCTGCGGGCGCGCCGCAGGCAATCCGAGAGCACCCGGAACCGATCGACATCACCGCGGATAAGGAGTTCGCGAAGGTGCCGCAATCGTTTCCGCCACGGACCGAGGCACGTATTCGACGAAACGGACCGGCGGAACGCGCCGTTCACCGAGCATTTCCCCAGCTCCGGGGCATCCGCACTGAACGCACACGGTCCGTCAATGCTCTCAGTCCGCGGGCACACCAATCTCGGTACCGAGCCATGCATCGAAGCGTTCGGGGTGTGCCGGCGGCAGGTTGCGCGCTTGCGTGTCAGGCTGGCGGAGGAGGCGGGCGCGTTGCGCTGGCGTCTGGCCGAGTACGGCTTCCGGGTGGTGAGCACCCCGGCGTATCAGCACGGCATCGTTTATGTCTCGACGTCCGACACGCGCATGCTGCAGGCGATCGATGCGCGCACCGGCAAAGTGCTCTGGCAGGAGCAGGGTACCGGCTACGCCTTCCCGTTCCCGGCGGTGACGCCGCATGCGCTGTGCGAGGCGCTCTGGAGCGCGATCCTCATGCAGTAGGCGAAGGCCCACGGCCTCCCCCCCAACGCGCGCAACGGTGGTGAGGGGCGGTTCCTCTTCTCACCGGCAATCGTCGATCATGTGCTCTACATCGGCTGCGACGATGGCTACGTGTACGCCTTCGGCTGATTCGCGTGCCGAGCGCGCTCGCGCTGGGCGAAGGCGGTGTCGCGGGGATGGGTGAAGGCTTCAGCCGTCTTGACGGCGCATTCGGCTGCAAGACTCATGCGACAGCCGCGCTCCTTATGACAAATTCGTCGCTGGTTGGAGTCGTCGGATCGAGACGGCGAGGTGTTGTGATCTGACAAGGGTGAGGCCGGATGAGCAAGTCGATTGCAGACGCCTGTCGTGCCCAACCGACATCAACGCGGTGCATGTCGAGCACCCAATGGAACTTGATCACGACCGATGCTAGTCTTTGCGCCCCGTTTTGCCGTCTGTCGAAAGGGTCAGAGAATGAATGTGCGTGGATTGGCGTTCGCGGTGCTGGCCGTCGGCGCGGTGATGAGTCCGGCATTCGGACAAATGCGTTTCGGTGGCGGGCTGAACGACGCGACCCCGTATGTAGGGGCGAACGTGGGACTGCTCCGCTATGACGAAAGCGGTCTCAACACGCTCAACCCGAGCGTCATCTTCGCGCGGGTCGGCGTTCCGCTGTCCCCGTATTTCGCAATCGAGGGACGGTTGGGCACCGGACTCTCGGGCGACCAGTCGCGCGGCGCCTCCGTGAGCGACAGCGTCTTCGGCGGTGGTTACGTCAAGGGCTCTATCGCGCTTGCGCCGACCATTTCCCTGTATGCGGTTGCCGGTATCGCCGCGGTCTCGCTGCATCGGAACTTTGGCGGGGGGAACACGACCGATACAGGGTTCTCCGCCGGCATCGGCAGCGACATCCAGCTTGCGCCGAATATCTGGCTCAATTTCGAATGGACGCATTTGCCGGGGGGTACGAATGCCGGCGCCTCGTACAGCTCAAATCTCTTTTCCGCGGGAGTCACCTTCCCCATTTGAGAACCCGGCCGGGTACGGTCTCATCGGGAGGGCCTTTGGTCGATCCGAACCGCGCGCGAGGGCTATTGGCGGCTCATCCTGGCTTTCCGGCAATGCCGCGGGATCTCGGCGCCTCATCAGACTCAATCCGGCGGTCGCGCCAGTCGGCGTTCTGCGCTCGATGGCCGAGGCTTGTCCGATAAAATCTCCTTTATATACAGTCTGTTACGACCGGAATGGCCTGAGGGTTGCGCGAAAGCTCGATGCGGATTCCAGCGCGAGCACTGCCTGAGCCATGGAATCGGCAATTCCGGGGAACCCAGCAGGCGAGACAATCGAGCCCACAATGGCAAAGACCTCGCCTGATCGCCGACAATGGGCCTCGAGCCCATGGGCACGAAACTCTTCATCATCGACCCCCAGAACGACTTCTGCGATATCGAGTCGGCGGCATTACCGGTGCCGGGAGCGAGCGCGGATCTCGAGCGACTGAGCGCGCTCGTTGCGCAATCGGGCGAAACGGTCACGGAAATCACCGTGACGCTCGATTCCCACCCCTACGTGGCAATCGAGCGGGTGACCTTCTGGCGGCGTGCCGACGGCGGGCCTGTCGCGCCCTTCACCGAGATCACCTCCGAGGTAGTGCGGCAGGGACGATACCTGCCGCGAAACGGCAAGCTGCTGCCCGAGGTCATCGAATATCTGTGCCGGCTCGAGGCGCAGGGCCGCTACCGGCTCATGGTCTGGCCGGTGCATTGTGTACTTGGCACCCCGGGCCACAACATCTATGCCCCGCTGGCTCGGGCGCTCGCCGATTGGGAGGTGCTCACTCAACGCCAGGTCGTGAAGGTGCTGAAAGGCTCCAATCCCCTCACTGAGCATTACAGCGCAATCCGTGCCGAGGTTGTGCGCCACGACGATCCCGGCACCGGCGTCAATGACAGGCTGATCGAGCGCGTACGTCCGGCGGCGGGGGAGGGGTTGCTCGTGGCGGGAGAGGCCGCGAGCCACTGTGTGCGCGCCACCGTTGTCGATCTTCTGGAGGCGTTTTCCGATGCGGAGCGGTCACGCACGGTGCTGCTGGCCGACTCCATGAGTCCGGTGCCGGGATTCGAGGCGCAGGCCCGCACCTTCCTCACCGAGGCGTGCGCTGCCGGCGCCAGGCTGATGAGCTGCGAAGAGGCGCTCGCCGCGCTCGAGCGGAACGGGTCGATCCGATGAGCACGTTCGTCCCGGTCGTCCGCTCGCTTCTCGACACGGACCTTTACAAGTTCACCATGTGGCAGCCCTTTCTGCATTCCTTTCCGGCCAACCACGCCGTTTATCGCTTCGTCTGTCGCAACCGGTCCGGATATCCGCTCGCCTCACTCGAGCGCGCGGTGAGGGAGCAGCTCGATCACTTCTGCACCCTCACCTTCAGCGAGGAGGAGCTCGGGTACCTTTCGACCTTGCGCTACCTGAAGCCCGACTTCATAGACTTTCTGCGCATCTTCCGGTTTCAGCCCCGCTACCTGCGGGTCGGCGTCGATGGGGATCAGCTGACGATCGAGGCGCGTGGTCCGCAGATTCACGTGATGGGCTTCGAGATCCACATGCTCTCGATCGTGAACGAGCTTTACTTTCGAGCCTTCGACGAGCGCTCGGCCCTCGAGGAGGGGCGAAAGCGCCTCGCGCGCAAGATCGAGCGGCTGAAGGAACTCGAGCGGACCGGTCTCGCGCGGCGTCATCCCTTCCTGTTCTTCGATTTCGGCACGCGCCGGCGCTTCTCGCGCCTCTGGCACGAGGAAGTCGTGGCCGTCCTGGCGCGCGAGGTGCCGCAGTACTTCCGGGGCACTTCCAACGTCCACCTCGCCAGGCGGTACGGTCTGACGGCCATCGGCACCATGGCCCACGAGTATCTGCAGACCTTCCAGGCCGTGGGCGTGCAGCTGCGGCGCTTCCAGCGGGCGGCGCTCGAGAACTGGGTGCAGGAATATCGGGGCGACCTTGGCATCGCGCTGACCGATGTCGTGGGCATGGATGCTTTTCTCGCCGACTTCGACCTGTATTTCGCCAAGCTCTTCGACGGGCTGCGCCATGATTCCGGCGACCCCGTGGCGTGGGGCGAGAAGGCTCTGGCGCACTATGAGCGCCTGCGGATCGATGCGCATACCAAGCGCCTGGTGTTTTCCGACAGCCTGACCTTGCAAAAGGCGATCTCGCTGCATGAGTGCTTTGCCGATCGGGTGTCCTGCGCTTTCGGGATCGGCACTCACCTGACCAATGATGTGGGGATCGCGCCGATCGACATCGTGATGAAGCTGGCGGAGTGCAACGGCCAGCCGGTGGCGAAGCTCTCCGACTCGCCCGGCAAGACGCTCTGCGACGATGAGACCTTTCTCGCCTACCTTCGGCAGGTGTTCGCGCATCACGGCGCCTGAGCAATGCGCCCCCGGTTCGCGAGCCTTTCGTGCCGGCACGGCCGCGGCTGCCCCGAACTTGCCTCGCGGTGCTCGGACGGCGGATGATCCCGTGCATGAGCGTCACTACCGAGCAGACGATCACCCGGTCGGTCTGCGTCTACTGCGCCTCGAGCCGTACCGCCCATCCGGAATATCGCCAGGCGGCGTTCAGGCTCGGCGAGGTCATGGCCACCCACGGCATTGCCGTCATCTACGGGGGCGGGGCCGTCGGCTCCATGGGGGCGTTGGCGGATGGGGCGCTGAGCCGGGGCGGGCGCGTGGTCGGCATATTGCCGCGCTTCATGGCGGACCTGGAATGGGGCCATTCGGGGCTCACGGAGCTGAAGCTCGTCGAGGACATGCGCAGCCGCAAGCACCTGATGCTCACGGGTGCGCAGGCGGCGATCGCGTTGCCCGGCGGCAGCGGGACGCTGGAGGAGCTCATGGAGGCCGTCACACTCAAGCGCCTGGGGCTGTACCTCGGGCCCATCGTGCTGGTGAACACCCGCGGGTATTTCGAGCCGCTGTTGGCGCTGCTCGAGCACACGGTGGCGGAGCGCTTCATGGACGAGCGGCACCTGGCGATGTGGCAGGTGGTCGCGCAGCCCGAGGAAGTGCCTGCGGCGCTCGAGAGCGCGCCCGCCTGGAGCGAGGCATTCCGCAGCTTCGCGGCGATCTAGCGCCCGCGACGCCGATCAGGTCTTCTGCTCTCGCCGCGCCGCGGCGAGATCGAACGGGAGCCTGCGCAGCCGAATGCCCGTCGCCGCGCGCACCGCGTTGGCGACGGCAGGGGCGATGGGCGGGGTGCCCGGCTCGCCGACGCCGGTTGGCGCGTCCGTGGAGGGTACGATGTAGACCTCCACCTTCGGCATCTCGTTGATCCGCACGACCCGATAATTGTCGAAGTTCGATTGATCGACGCGGCCGTCGGTGAATGTGATGGCTCCCCAGAGCGCCGCGGACAGTCCGTAGCCGATGCCGCTTTGCATCTGCGCCTCGATCACTCCAGGCGTCACGGCAATCCCGCAGTCGACCGCGCACACCACCCGATCGACGATGATGTCGTTTCCGGACACGGTGACTTCGGCCACCTGCGCAACCACGGAGTTGAAGGATCTGTGAACGGCCACGCCGCGCCCGCGGCCCTTCCCCCGTGGAAAAGGCCGGTCCCAGCCGGCCTTTTCCGCCGCCAGCTTCAGCACCGCCGCCTGCCGCGGATGCGTGCCGAGGAGCGCCAGCCGGAAGGCCACGGGGTCCTTGCCCGCCGCCTCGGCGAGCTCATCGATGATGACTTCCTTGGAGAACGCCATGTGGGAGTGGCCGACGGAGCGCCACCACAGCACGGGAATGCCCACCTTGGGATCGCTCCAAGTGATGCTGACATTCTCCAGATCGTATTCGTCGGCGGCGTTGCCCTCCACCGCCGTAGGGTCGACGCCGCGCGGGGCGCCCCAGGGCGCGCCGGCCATGATGGACTGGCCGACCACGCGCTGGCGGAAGGCGACCTTGCCCTCGGGGCTGACGCCGGCTGCGATGCGGTGCAGGTTGAGCGGGCGGTATCGGCCGTGCTCGATGTCGTCCTGCCGCGTCCAGATGAGCCGCACGGGATAGCGGCCGCCGGTCGCCTTGGCGATGGAGGCGACCTCGACGATGTAGTCCGACTCGAAGTTGGCGCGGCGGCCGAAGGTGCCGCCGGCGGCCAGGGTGTTGATGGCGACCTGATGGGGTTTCAAGCCCGTCGCCTTGGCGGCGTTCGCCTGGTCGATGGTCTGGAACTGGCAGCCGGCCCAGATCTCGCAATGATCCGGACTCAAGCGGCACACCGCCGTGAGCGTCTCCATGGGCGCATGCGCCAGATACGGAAACTCGAAATCCGCCTCGATTCGCTTGTGCGCGTGCTCGAGCGCCGCGTCCACGTCGCCGCGCGCGACCGCCGTCAGCGCGTCCTTGCCTCCCGCCAGGCTCCGGAAGTACTCCAGCAGCTGCGCGGTGCCGCGCTTCTCGGCCCCCGCCTCGTCCCAATCGACTTTCAGCAGGTCGCGCCCCTTCCATGCCGACCAGGTATCCCGGGCGACGACCGCCACGCCGCTTGGAATCTCGACGACATCCACCACGCCGGGATGCGCCTTCGCCTTGGATGCATCGAACGAAGCCACCTTCGCTCCGAAGCGCCGCGGCCGCAGGACCACCGCCGTCATCATGCCCGGCAGCATGACATCGATCGCGTAGCGTTCCTTGCCGTAGGATTTGGCGCGGGCATCGAGACGCGGCAGATGCTTGCGGCCGATGAGAGTGAACTGGCCCGGATCCTTCAACTTGACCCGCGATGGCACCGGCATCTGCGCGGCGTCGCCGGCCAGCGCTCCGAAGGAGGCCGTGCGGCCCGAGGCCTGATGTGACACCACGCCGTTGCTGACGGTGATCTCGCCCGCGGCCACCCCCCAGCGCCTGGCGGCCGCCGCCACCAGCATGGCGCGCGCGGTCGCCCCGGCGCGGCGCAGCTGCATCCAGGAGTTGGCGACCGAGGTCGAGCCGCCGGTGCCCTGGATGAGACCCTTGGGGTTGAAGGCCAGGTTGCCGTACATCGGCACTTTGGCGGGCGCATCGAGCACACGCATCTGGCTCCACGCCGCATCGAGCTCCTCGGCGACGATCGCAGGCAGGCCGGTCCACACGCCCTGGCCTGCCTCGAGCTGCTTGCAGATCATAGTGACCGTATCGTCGGGGTCGATGTGCACGAAAGGCATCACGAGCCCGCCGCTCGCCGTGCCGCCGGGCTTCGAGCTGCAGCCGGGCAGGACCACGCCCAGCGTCAGCCCGGTTCCGGCGAGCGTCGTCAGCTTCACGAACTGACGCCGGGTCATCTCCGGCGCCGACAGAGCGCGGCGAAGCGTGGTCAATGGCTCGATGTCGCGGAAGTCCATGATGTCCTCCGGCTGGTGGGAAGGCCGCTTCAGCCGGCGCCGGATGCGGCGAGGCTGGCAGCCGCCCGGTGGATGGCTTTGCGGATGCGCACGTAAGTGGCGCAGCGGCAGATGTTGCCCGCCATCGCGCCATCGATGTCGGAATCGGTGGGGTGCGGGTTGGTCGAAAGCAGCGCCGCGGCGGACATGATCTGGCCGGACTGGCAGTAGCCGCATTGAGGCACGTTGAGATCGACCCAGGCCTGCTGGACAGCACGGCCGGCGGGTGTCGACAGGCCTTCGATCGTCGTGATGTGCGTCCCGACGACCGCGGCAACGGGCGTGATACAGGACCGCGTGGGCTGGCCGTCGACATGCACGGTGCAGGCGCCGCACAGCGACATCCCGCAGCCGAATTTCGTGCCGGTGAGTGCCAGGTGGTCGCGCAGCGTCCACAGGAGCGGTGTGTCCGGTGCGACCTCGAGGCGGTGGAGCTGCCCGTTCACGGTGAGCTCGATGCTCATGAGAGACCCTCCCCTATGCGCGGAATGCTGCGAGTACCCGTTGCCCATTGCCTGGCGGCGTTCCCGGGGCATGGGCACAGTGTCGCGCCCGCCCCGAGCATCCAATTACCGTGCCGGAAGATGTTTGTCATCCCTCGTTTGAGGGAGCGTGAGCCGGCGAGGGCTCGGGAGAACCCGTCGCTCAGGCCGTCTCGGCCAGCACCCTGCCGAAGCGCCGCTGGCGCCGGGCGAATTCGCCAAGCGCCTCGCGCAGCTCGGTCTCGCCGAAATCCGGCCACAGATGGTCCGTAAAGTACAGCTCCGCGTAGGCGCAGTCCCACAGCAGGAAGTCCGACAGACGCTGTTCCCCGCCGGTGCGGATCAGCAGGTCCACGGGGCCGCACTCGGGTAGCGAGTGATCGACCTGGGCGAGCAGATCCTGAAAGCCCTGAGCGGAGATGCCTGCGGTCGGCGCCCGGCGAGCCGCCTCCAGAATGCTGTGCTTTGAGGAGTAATCCACTGCGATCCGCAGTCGCATGCGCGAGCAGCCCGCGGTGAGCCGCTCGCTGTCCTCGATGGCGCTCACCAGGCCGCCCGGCAGGCGGTCGCGGCGGCCGATGACGTTGATCCGGATGGAGTGCCGGCGGCAGCGGCGGGTCTCCGTGCTGAGATAGCACCTCAGCAGCTTCAGGAGCGATTCGACTTCCGGGCCCGGGCGGTGCCAGTTGTCCGATGAGAAGGCGTACAGCGTCAGCGTGCGGATGCCTGCGTGCGCGCACGCCTCGACGATGCGCCGCACCGCCTTGACACCCTGGATGTGCCCGGCGCTGCGTGGCATGCCGCGCCGCTGCGCCCAGCGGCCGTTGCCGTCCATGATGATGGCGATATGCAGGCCCCCGCCGACGCTCACGATCGCCTCGTCGCCTTGATGACCGCTTCGATGTGATCCAGGTAGCGGAACAGCGCCTGGCGGCCGGCCGCAGTGAGCCGGTACTCCGACTTCGGTCGCCGGTCGGCAAAGGATTTCTCGCAGGCGATGTAGCCGGCTTCCTCCAGCTTGCGGGCATGCGCGCTCAGATTGCCGTCGCTTACCTCGAACAGCGCTTTGAGCTCGTTGAACGTAAGCGGCTCGTTGACCGCCAGCGCGCTCATGATCCCGAGGCGCACCCGCTCGTATACCAAGCGGTCGAACTTCGCGTCCTCGGCGCCGGCGCCGGTGCGGGCCGAGAGCCGTCGGACCGTCCTCGCGGTATCGGGTGAGCGCATCGGCGCCTCATGCCTCCTGATGTTGATTTTCATGTGTGGACTCGCGCCCTGGCATCGATGCGCCCGATGAGCAGGCCGAACGCCAGATGCAGCACCCCGAAGCCGGCTCCGAGGACGAAGTTGTGCCAGCGCAGGGGCAGCTCGAAAGCCACCGCTCCCCAGAGCACGAACAATGCGCCCATGATGCCGATGAGGCGCATCATGGCCGGGGCGGTGAGCAGAGTCGCGGACAGCACGGCGCTGCCGTAGAGCAGCAGCCACATGCCGGGCAGGAGCCGGCTCTCGCCGGCCTGCCAGAGTACGGCGGTGAGCACCCCTCCGGCGAGCATGGCCGGGCACAGGCACAGCACGAAGCGGCGCGCGGGCCCGCGGTAAAGCGTCAGCCCGTGGCCGGCGCGGTGGCGCGCAATGAGCACGATCCCGAGTCCCGAGGCCAGGATGCTCGCGGACAGCCAGATCCCGATCCAATGGCCCGAAAGGGCCGGCACACAGGCGAGTCCCGTCGCGGCGAGTCCGACGGCCCCCATCGCGACGCCCGCAGTGCCGGGCACCGCGAAAGCCCCCGCCGCTTCGATCGAGGAGCGTATGTAGTTGAGCGTCCCGAGCGCGTGGCTATCGATCGCTACCGGGGCGCTCGACCGCATCGGTGGGGCCGGGCCGTGCATGAGGAGTGGGACTCTAGGGTCGGGCGATCGTTCCGTCAAGTACTCTGCATTGCAGAGTTGAGCCACGTCACAGAGCCGAAATGCGGCGAGTCGCGGAAAAAGGACGCCCGGCGCCCGGTGGCGGTCTGCCGACTGGGGCAAGATGACGGCACTGCTTGTACGATATGCTTGCAGGCTATGGAATCGGATTCACACGACGTCCGCGCCTTGCGGTCCGACTCGCCAGCACCCGGCGGGCAACCCACCGAGACACAGGATCCCGAAGCGGGCGCGGGTGCCGTCACGGGAAATCCGCGATCCACCGCAAAGCAGCGGCCGCGCGGGCGCCTGGCGCTCATCGCTCTGGCAATTGTGGTGCTGCTCGTGATCGGCGGGGCCTACGCCTGGTGGTACGAGAGCCATTTCGTCACCACCGACGACGCGTTCATCGACACCCGGATCGCCGCGGTCTCGCCCCGGGTGCCCGGGCGTGTGATCGCAGTGCCGGCCGTCGACAACGAGAAGGTGGCTGCCGGCGAGGTCCTGGTCAGGATCGATCCGGCCACCTACCAAGTGGCGCTGCAGCAGGCCTTGGCGGCCGAGCAGCTTGCGAAGACCGGCCTCGGCGAGGCGCGCGCCAACGTGGCGGTGGCCGGCGCCGCGCTCGAGCAGGCGCGAGCCTCGCTCATCAGCACACAAGCCCAGACGGCGAACGCGTTGGCGAACTTGCACCGTTATCTTTTCCTGCGCCACCGCAACATCAGGGCCCTGGCTCGCACGCAGCTCGATCAAGTGGAGGCGGCCGCGCGCAGCGCGAGGGCCGAGCTGCGCGCGGCGCGCCAGCGAGTGGTCGGTGCGCAGGCGCAGCTCGGTGCATCCCGGGCAGCCGTCGCCGGCGCTTCCGCTCGCGTGGCGAGCGCCCGCGCGCAGGTCGCGGCGGCCAGGCTCGACCTCAACTACACGACCGTCAGGGCCGCCCAGGCCGGCCATATCGCGCAGAAGTCCGTGGCTCTCGGCAACTATGTCTCCCCGGGCCAGGAACTGATGGCGCTCGTGCCGCTCAAGGTGTGGGTGACCGCGAACTTCAAAGAGACCGACCTGTACCTCATCCACCCGGGTCAACGCGTGAGCATCCACATAGACGCCTGTCCGCGGGCCGATGCCCACGGTCACGTCCAGTCGATCCAACGCGGCTCCGGGGAGGCGTTCGACCTGCTGCCGCCGCAGAACGCCACCGGCAACTACATCAAGATCGTGCAGCGGGTGCCGGTGAGGATCGCCTTCGACTCGATCCCGAAGGGCTGCGTGCTCGGGCCGGGCATGTCGGTCGAGCCGGACGTCAGGATCAATTGATATGGCCGGGCCCGGTGAAAAGGGCAAGGCTGCGCACGTGTGGACTGCGGACCGCTCGGCCGCAGGCCGCCACAGCCCGTGGCTGATCGCCACGATCATCTCCATCTCGGCATTCATGGAGGTGCTCGACACTGCCATCGCGAACGTGTCGTTGCAGCACATCGCCGGCTCCCTTTCCGCCACGTACGATGAGGCGACGTGGGTTCTGACCAGCTACCTTATCGCCAATGCCGTGGTGGTCCCCGCGAGCAGCTGGCTCTCGAACGTGGTCGGCCGCAAGCGCTACTACATGGCGAGCGTCGCGCTGTTCACCATCTCATCGCTGTTCTGCGGACTGGCGCCATCGCTGACGCTCCTGATCGTGGCGCGCGTCGTCCAGGGCATCGGCGGCGGGGGGCTCGCACCGGTCACGCAGGCGATGCTGATCGATTCGTTTGCGCCGCAGTCCCGCGGCAAGGCCATGTCGGTGTATGGGATGACCGTCATCCTCGCCCCGATGCTTGGGCCGTTGCTCGGCGGCTACATTACCGACCACTCCTCCTGGCACTGGATCTTCTTCATCAACGTGCCGATCGGTTTCCTGTCGCTGTCACTGGTGCAGGCGTACGTCGATGAGCCGCCGCTGCTCATCGCGGAGCGCAAGGCCCGCTGGAAGCAGGGCATACGATTCGACTACGCGGGTGCGGCGTTGATCTCCCTCGGTCTCGCCGCGCTCGAGGTGATGACGGACCGCGGTGTGGAAGACGATTGGTTCGCCAGCCCCGTGATCCGCACGGCCGCCATCATCTCCGGAGTGTGCATCATCGCGTTCGTGGTGTGGGAGCTGTTCGCCCGCGAGCCGCTGCTCGAGATGCGCCTGTTCAAGCACCGCAACTTCTCCATCGGCGTGCTGATCATCATGGTGATCGGCGTGATCCTCTTCGGCACCACCCAGTTCGTGCCGCAGTTCCTGCAGCAGGTCATGGGCTATACAGCGCAGCAGGCGGGGCTTGCGCTCACCCTGGGGGGGGTCACCACGATGGTCACCATGCCGCTCGCCGGGGTGCTGACCGGCCGCACCCGCCCGCGCAACATGATGTGGATGGCGTTCGCGGTGATCTGCGTCTCCTTGTGGATGATGGCGCACTTTGCCGTCACCGTGACCTTCTACCAGGTGGCGTACGCGCGGGCCTGGCAGTCCGCGGGCATCCCGTTCCTGTTCGTGCCGTTGATGACCGCGGCTTATGTCGGTGTGCCTGCGAATCGCACCGGCAACGCCGCCGCCATGATCGCCGTGGGGCGCAATGTCGGCGGCAGCATCGGCATCGCCATGGTGCAGGCATTGCTCGCGCGCCGTGAGCAGTTTCATCAAGCACGCCTGGTGGGCCGGCTGCAGCCGCTCAACGCGGCCTATGTCCACGCCGTGCACGTGCTCACGCGGATGTTCGCCGGTCGCGGCGCGGCGCCCGCGGCCGCCGCGCACATGGCCGTGGCTCAGATCTACGCGCTCATGCAGCGCCAGGCGCTGATGATGTCGTTCGATGACGTATTCTGGGCGCTGATGATATTCGTCATCGTGATCTCGCCGCTGCTGCTGTTGCTGCGGCCGCCTCCAGCCCACCACGGTCGCCGTGGCGAGGCGACGGCTGAGGCGGAGAACGTGACCGAAATGCCTCTTTAGGTTGAAGCGTCGGATCCGGCGTTCCTCTCCGGCCCGACGCGGCGGCGGGCACATTCGGTGCCCGACCCGCGGAGTCGCGCCGCTTGATGATTCAGGGTCGAGATGTGTCGATGGGCAATGAGTTTCGCTTACGGCGTGTCAGGTGAGGATGAGCTATGGCGTTGACCCTGGAGAGCGCGCTCGAGGCAGACGCCGCGGATCCCTTGGCGCCGCTGCGTGAGCGCTTCGGGATACCGCGGACGGCGCAGGGCGAGCGTTGCATCTACCTCTGCGGCCACTCGCTCGGGCTGATGCCCCTCGCCGCGCGCGCAGAGATCGCCCAGGAGCTCGATGACTGGGAGCATCTGGCGGTGCTCGGCCACGAGCACGCACGCAGGCCTTGGATTCCCTATCACGATGCGCTGGCGGGGGAGGTGGCGCAGCTGCTTGGGTGCCGGGAGGACGAAGTCGCGGTCATGAACTCGCTCACGGTCAACCTGCAGCTGATGCTCGCGAGCTTCTATCGCCCCGAGGGCGGGCGGCGTGCGATCCTCATCGAGGCCGGGGCGTTCCCGTCCGATCGCTACGCGGTGACGACCCACCTTCAGTGGCGCGGCCTCGATCCGCGGGAGTGTCTCATCGAGCTTGCCCCGCGTGAGGGGGAGGATCTGATCGGCGAGACGGATCTGGAGGCCGTGCTCGAGCGCCGCGGCGAGCAGATCGCACTCGTGCTCTGGCCCGGGGTGCAGTACCTGACGGGCCAGGTGTTCGACCTGGCGCGTATCGAGCGCGCGGCACATGCCGCCGGAGCGCTGGTCGGATTCGATCTCGCGCACTCCGTGGGCAACATGCCGTACCCGCTGCGCGACAGTGCGGCGGATTTCGCCGTCTGGTGCAGTTACAAGTATCTCAATGCCGGTCCGGGCGCGATCGGCGGCTGCTTCGTGCACCGGCGGCATTTCGATCCGGCTCGGCCGCGGCTCGCCGGCTGGTGGGGTCACGAGCTTGCCACCCGTTTTGACATGCCGCACGAGTTTCGGGCTGCTTCAGGCGCGGCCGGCTTTCAATTGAGCAATCAGTCCGTGCTTGCCGCCGCACCTCTCATTGCCTCCCTGGAGCTGTTTCGGGAGGCCGGCATGCGGCGCTTGCGCGAGAAGTCGGTCACCCTCACCGCCTTTCTCGATCAGCTCATTGCCGAGCGCACCCCGCAGGTGCGCTCGATCACGCCGCGGGCCGCCGCCGCGCGCGGCGCGCAGCTCTCATTGCGGCTGAACGGTGGACCGGAGCGCGGCCGGCGCGTGTTCCGGTGGCTTGCCGCGCGCGGTGCCATATGCGATTGGAGGGAGCCGGACATCATCCGGGCCGCTCCCGTACCGCTTTACAATGGGTTTGAGGACGTCTTCAACTTCGTCGCGCTCCTCGAGGAAGCGCTGCGGTCGAACGACTGATGAAGCCGCAGCAGGTGACGATCGTCGGGGCGGGACTCACCGGGCCACTGCTGGCGCTGATGTTGGCACGACGGGGATTTTCAGTGACGCTCTACGAGCGCAGGGCGGACCCGCGGATCGGCCGCATCGAGGCGGGCCGGTCGATCAACCTGGCGCTGTCCGCCCGGGGTATCCGCGCGCTCGAGCGCGCCGGGGTGTACGGTGAAGTCGAGCCCCTCCTGATCCCGATGCGTGGACGGATGGTGCACGAGCCCTCGGGTGAGCCCGCGTTGCAGCCGTATGGGCAGCGGGCCTGGGAGGTCAATTACTCGGTCGGGCGCGCGGCGCTCAACCGCGTCCTCACCGAGGCGGCCGGGCGGGCGGGCGCCGATGTGCGCTTTGCCCAGCGCTGCCTTGGTCTCAATCCAGACGGGGGCCGTCTGCTGCTGCAGGACGAGCAGTCCGGGCGCAAATACGAGACGGCGCCCGGTGTTGTGATCGCGGCCGATGGTGCCGGGTCGGCGCTTCGCGGCGCGCTCGAGGCGGTCGGCGCCGCGGTGGTCCGGATCGAGCCGCTCGAGCACGATTACAAGGAGATGACGCTGCCGGCCGTGGCCGGCCGGCACGTGCTCGAGCCGGGCGCGCTGCACATCTGGCCCCGGGGCGGGTTCATGCTGATCGCGCTCCCGAACCCCGACGGCAGTTTCACAGCGACGCTGTTTCTGGCACGCGAGGGCGAGCAGAGTTTCACCGCGTTGGCCGAGGATTTCGCGGCGGAGCGGTTTTTCACGGAGCAATTCCCGGACCTGCGGGCGTACCTGCCGCACTTGCTCGGCGACTTTCGCCGCAACCCGGAAGGAAGGCTCGCCACGGTGCACACCGCCGGCTGGCATCTCGGCGGCAAGGCGTTGCTGCTCGGTGATGCCGCGCACGCCATCGTCCCGTTCCATGGCCAGGGGATGAACGCGGGCTTCGAGGACTGCGCGGTGCTCGAGGATCTGCTCGCGCAGTGCGATGACTGGGATGAGCTGTTCAGGCAGTTCGAGCGGCTGCGCCGGCCTAACACCGAGGCCATCGCGCAGATGGCGCTTGAGAACTACCTCGAGATGCGCGACAGTGTGCGCGATCCGGGCTTTCTGCGACGCAAGCAGCTCGCGTTCGCGCTGGAGAAGCGCTTCCCGGACCGGTTCATTCCGCGCTACTCGATGGTGATGTTCCATCCCGAGATTTCCTACCTCGAGGCGCTGCGGCGCGGGCAGCTTCAGCTGGCGATTCTCGAGCAGCTCGATCGCCGGGGCGAGCAGTCTGGCGGGGTCGACTTCGAGCTTGCGCAAGCGCTGGTGCGCGAGCGGCTGCCGGCGCTGAGGTCATGACCCGATCCATGTCATCCGGCCCGGAATTCGGACCAGCCGCACTTCATCAACAGATCACGCTAGAATCAATCCTATGAACCGAGTTACCACCGATGGGGTCATCGAGTACGGCCCCCACGACGTGCGGACCCTGCTTGCCGAGGGTCGCATCCTGCTGATCGACGTGCGAGAGCCGGACGAGTACGCCATGGAGCGGATCCCCGGCGCGTTGCTCTATCCGCTGTCCACGTTCGATGCCGAGCACCTGCCCGCCGAGGGTCAGCGCGTGGTGGTGTTTCACTGCGCTGCCGACGGCCGCTCGCTCACCGCCGCGCGATTGCGCAAGGCCGCCGGTCAGCCGGCCGCGCACATGGCCGGTGGTATCACGGCCTGGAAGGCTTTGGGCCTGCCTACCGTCAGTTAGGTATCGGGGTTGAGTCACGCCGAGCACCCGCGTGGCGTCCGCTCGTTCGTGACCCGCGCTGGACGTATCACGCCCGCGCAGGAGCGGGCGCTCGAGACGCTTTGGCCGAAATACGGCCTCGATCCGGACGGTCCGATCGACCTCGATGCGCTGTTCGGCCGAAGGGCGGCCCGCGTGGCCGAGATCGGCTTCGGCAACGGCGACCATCTTCTCGCTCTGGCGCAGGCCCATCCCGAGCAGGATTTCCTCGGCATCGAGGTGCACCGGCCCGGGGTGGGGCGGTTGCTGCTGCGGCTCGAGGCGCAAGGCGTGGGCAATGTCCGGGTGGTCTGCCACGATGCGGTGGAGGTGCTCGAGCGCTACCTCCCCGGTCCGTGCCTGGACGAGATCCTGATCCTCTTCCCGGATCCCTGGCCGAAGAAGCGCCATCACAAGCGGCGCCTCATCCAACCGGCCTTCGTCGGCCTTCTGGCCGAGCGGCTGAAGAGTGGGGGCACGGTGCGTCTCGCGACGGACTGGGCGCCCTACGCCGAGGAAATGCTGACCCATCTGGCGGCTGAGACGCGCCTGCGCAACCTTGCGCCGGATGGGGGTTATGTGCCGCGTCCCGGGGAGCGCCAAGCCACCCGTTTTGAGCGTCGGGGCGAACGCCTGGGGCACGCAGTGTGGGACTTGGCCTTTAGCAGAGCTTAAGACCTAGCTTCCATGCAGGAACGCGGACCGGAATCCGTCGACCACGAACTGCACGGCGAGCGCCCCCAGCACCACGCCGAAGAGCCGGCCGGCCACATTGACTCCGGTCACGCCGATGATCCGCATCAGCGGCTCGGCCAGCCACATGATGATCAGCGCGATCGCCAGCACGAACATCGCCGCCAAGAACAGGAACAGGAATTGCAGCGGGTCTTGCAGCAGATGCAGCGGCCCGAACCACAAGAGCACCGTGGCGAGCGCCCCGGGTCCGGTAATGAACGGGAAGGCCAGCGGGACCACCGAGATGTCGGCGCGCCGGTGGCTCTCGGCCTGCTCGTCCCTCGAGGTGCGGCTGCCGGACTCCCGCGCGAACACCATTTCGAGCGCCAGCAGGAACAGCAGCACCCCCCCGAAGATGCGGAACGCGGCGAGGCTGATGCCCATGAGAGCGAGGAACGGCGCTCCGCCCAGGGCGAATAAGGCGAGGATCACCGCCGCGACAACCGTGGCCTTCAAGGCCATGCGGTGACGGTATTCGCGAGTGGCCCCCTGGGTAAGGCTGCTGAAGATCGGCAGCAGCGAGATAGGCTCGACCACCGCGATGAAGACCACGAAGAACTTCAGGGGCTGCTCGAGCAGGGGTGGCATCCGTAGTTTCTCGTTCTTGAAAGCGGCACAGGTGAGGCGCAACATGGGCGCACGTTCCTCGCTCGGCGGGCGCAGGATACCAGCTCCGCAACCCTCCGGGCGCTGTCATGCGCAACTGCCGGGACGCGTGATTCGAGGCGTCGGGGGACGGCGTCGCGGAGAGGGTTCACCATGGTGGCTCCACAACCAAGAATCGGCGACTGGTACCGCTCGAACGGCGGTGAGCTGTTCGAAGTGGTCGCGGTCGACGAAGACGACGATACGATCGATATCCAGTACTTCGACGGTACGGTCGAGGAGATGGACCGCGAAGACTGGGAGGCGCAGTGGGAGGAGGGCCTGATCGAGGCCGCCGAGCCTCCGGAGGACTGGAGCGGCTCGGTGGACGTGGAAGCCGGCGACGAGGAGCCCCGGGGTGGGGAGTCATTCGGCGAGGACACGACTCCGCGGGCAGGCTCACTCGATGGCCTCGACCTGTTCGAATGAACCGCCGGGAGCGATGACTCGGCGCAGTCTCGTGCCCCGGCCTTCGGGGCGGCCTGCGGCGTCAGGCGCTGCGGGCAACTCGCGGCCCCGGAAAGACCCGGGGCGAGGCGCGGGATGAGCCGGGCGATGAGCTGACCGGCGCACCGCTCGTCATTGCGCGGGCCTTGCGGTGACCGCTGCCCCGGCCGGCACCGTGAGATCGGCCAACAGCACCAGATCGGCCACCACCACCAGCGGGATCGGGGCGAGCGCCTGCCCGGGGCAGGGCCCCGCCAGGCACCGTCCGCTTTCCTTCTCGAACAGCGCCCCGTGCGAGGAGCACAGGATCAGCGCGCGGTCCGGTGTCAGGAAACGGTGGGGAAGAAGATTCAGTGGATGGCCCGCGTGCGGGCAGCGGTTGATGTAGCCGCGCACTCCATCGCCGGCGCGCACCACGAATCCGCGTATCGGCCAGTCGCCCTCGCCGACCGGGAACGCGCGTGCACCGTGCTCTTCCAGGTCGGCCA
>JAJZLX010000651.1:0-1932 GCA_021850555.1 Pseudomonadota bacterium
CGCGCCGGGCGGCCTCACCGGCCGCTTGCGAGCCGCGCGTAATGATTTGCCGCGGCCGCTCCACCTCGGCGAACATCAGCTGGTTCGGATCGCTCTGCCGCCACTCGAGGCCGCCCCGCTCGCCGTACACGCGGATCGCCAGCTCGCTCTCATTGCCGGGCGCGACTTGGCTCGCCCACAGCAGTCCCCGGGCGCCGCCGGCAAAGCGCAGCATCACACGCGCGTCATCATCGAGACGGCGGCCGGCGACGAAACTCGTCAGCTCGGCGCACAGCTCCTGCACGCGCAGGTCCGTGATGAAGCGCAGCAGCTGATAGGCATGCGTGCCGATGTCGCCGATCGCCCCGCCGCGACCGGCCCGGGCCGGGTCGGTGCGCCATTGCGCCTGTTTGTTGCCACGCGCCTCGACGTTCGTCGTCAGCCAGTCCTGCAGATAGTGCGCTTCGACGAGCCGGACCGTGCCCAGAGCGCCATCGCGGCACAGCTCCCGGGCGTGGCGCACCATGGGGTAACCGCTGTAGTTGTAAGTGACGGCCAGAATCCGGCCCGTCTGCCGAGCCAGAGCGCGTAGCTCGCGCGCGTCGTCGATCGAGGTGGTCAACGGCTTGTCGCAGATGACGTGGATTCCGCTGCGCAGGAATGTTCGCGCGATCGCCGCGTGGGAGTCGTTGGGCGTGGCGATGACCACCGCCTCGATGCCGTCTGCGCGCGCCGACTCGGCCCTCGCCATGTGCTCGTAGCTCTCGTAAGTGCGCTCGGGCGAGAGGCCGAGGTCGCGTGCGGACGCGCGGGCACGCGCGGGGTCCCCCGACAGCGCCCCGGCCACGAGTTCGTACTGATCGTCCAGGCGGGCCGCGATGCGATGCACCGCGCCGATGAAGGCCCCCTGCCCTCCGCCCACCTGACCCAAGCGGATCTTGCGCATTCGAACTCTCCTGAGAACGCCGTGGCTGCTCCGGCGGCACTGGCCGCGGTCAATTCCCGAGGGATTATGGCACTGCCGGCGCGTACCGGATCGTCGGCCCAGCGCGACGGGGCGGCCCTGCGCGATCCAGTTGTGCCGGGACTTGTGCCCGCACAGGGTGCCCTCTACGCTGGTCACCGGCCAGACAGCGGAGCACGCCCGATGCGCACCCACGAGCAGACGGTACAGCGACAGTTCGATCCCCGCGCGGAGGCGTACCTTGCCAGCGCCGTGCACGCCTCGGGACCAGACCTCGCGTATGCCACGGAACTCGTGCAACAGACGGCGGCGGGTACGGGTCAGGCGCTCGACATCGGCTGCGGCGCCGGGCATCTTGCCTTCGCACTCGCGCCTCACCTCGATCGCATCGTGGCGCTCGATCCCTCGCCCGGCATGTTGTCGACCGTTGCACGCAGCGCCGCCGAGCGCGGCTTGAGTCGGATCGAAGTGCGCCAGGGCAGCGCCGAATCGCTGCCGTTCGCCGCTGCGAGTTTCACTCTGGTGTGCACGCGCTACAGCACCCACCACTGGCGGCGGCTCGAGGCCGCCGTCCGGGACATGTGCCGCGTCCTGGCGCCGGGCGGTCACGCGCTGCTCATCGACACCCTGGGCGCCGAGGACGCGTTGACGGACACATACCTGCAGGCCACCGAGCTGTTGCGCGACGTGTCACATGTGCGCAATCGATCCGTGCGCGAATGGCGATCCCTGCTGCACTCGGCCGGACTCGCGGAGTTGGAACATCACGAGTGGCCGACGCGGCTGGAGTTCTCGTCCTGGGTGGCGCGGATGGGCACGCCCGCCGACCGGGTCACCGCGATCCGCGGCCTTCAGGACGCTGCCCCCCGCGAGGTCAAGGAGGCCCTGGCGATCGAAGCCGACGGATCGTTCACCCTGCGCACGGGCTTGTTCTGGTTGCGCAAGGAGGCGTAGGCGGGACAGGCGCGCGGTCGACTCGCCGAGCCGGC
>JAJZLX010000651.1:1959-3865 GCA_021850555.1 Pseudomonadota bacterium
TCTGGGCCGTTCGCTGTCGAGACTCGCCATCTGCGCCGGCGCGTAACGCTCACCGGCGGCCGCGTCCTTCGGCACCGCGCGTTCGATCGCGGCCAGGTCCTGCGCCGAGAGCCGGATCGGCAGCGCGCCCAAGGCTTCGGTGAGCTGCTCGCGGCGGCGGGCACCGACGAGCGGGATGATGTCGGCGCCCTGAGCGGCCACCCAGGCAATGGCGAGTTGCGCGACGCTGACCTCCCGCTCGCGCGCCAGCGCGCGCAGCGCCTCGACCAGGGCCAGGTTGCGCTCGAGGTTCTCGCCGATGAAGCGCGGGCCGTGCGCCCGCCAGTCACCCGGGGCCGGCGTCGCGTTGCGCCAATGCCCGCTGATCAGTCCGCGCGAGAGCACTCCATAGGCCGTGACTGCGATTCCGAGCTCGCGCAATGCCGGCAGGATGGCGGCCTCGATGCCGCGGGAAATCAGCGAGTACTCGATCTGCAGGTCGCAGATGGGATGGACCGCGGCTGCGCGGCGCACCGTGGCGGCGCCGACCTCCGACAGTCCAATGTGACGGACATAGCCAGCGGTCACCATGTCGGCCACGACGCCAACCGTCTCCTCGATCGGCACCTGCGGATCGAGCCGCGCGGGACGATAGATGTCGATGTAGTCGAGGCGCAGGCGCTGCAGCGAATACGCCAACGCGGTCTTCACCGCCGCCGGCCGCGCGTCGTAGCCAAGCCAACGGCCCGCCGGATCGCGCTGGGCGCCGAATTTCACGCTGACCTGGAAACGCTCGCGCGGCACGCCCCGCAACGCCTCGGCGATCAGCAGCTCGTTGTGACCCATCCCGTAGAAATCGCCGGTATCGAGCAGCGTGATGCCGGCATCGAGCGCCGCGTGGATCGTGGCGATACTTTCGCCGCGTTCGGAGGGACCGTACATGCCCGACATGCCCATGCATCCGAGGCCGAGGGCCGACACCTGGGGCCCGCTCTTTCCGAGAGGTCGCAGTTCCATGAGGTCGCTCCGCAACGGATTCGTCGGGGGCTATTCTGGCCTGCTCATCGCGTGCGGTAAACTCCGCCTGTTCAAACGCCTTGCACGGCTTGACGCACAATGAGCGCACGCGCCTTGCGGATTCCGATGCCGTCCTGGCCGTTGCGCGCGTTTGTCGATTTCATCCGTGACGGGCCGACGCGCCGCCGCGTCCTGATCACGGATCAGAACAGACTGGCACCGGTGATGCCGCCGTAGACGCCGAGCCCGGCGGTGAGGACTGCCACGCCGACGACCACCCAGGCATAAAACCCCCTCAGACGATGCTCGGGCGGCAGCGCGCGGAACGCGAGCGCCACGAGGAAGCCAAGCACCAGCGGCAGCATGAGGGCATTCATCACCTCGACACCGATGTTCAGCTCCACGAGATTCGGGACCAGGTCGACGAGCACCGCACCGCCGATGACCGCGAGCGAGAAGATCCCGTAGAACCACGGCGCCTCGAGCGGCCGGTGCTCCAGAGAGTGACGGTAACCGGTGACTTCGCCGAAACCCCAGGCGCTGGCGAGTGACGCCACGATGGCCGCCACCAGCGCCGCGCCGATGGTGCCGAGCCCGAACACGACGCGTCCGACGCCTACGCCGAGGAACGGCACCAGCATCTTGGTGATGTCGCCGATGGAATTGAGGCTGGCGTGCGAATGCAGCGTGCCAATGGTCGCGGCGGCCGCGATGAGAATCGAGGCCATCACGACCTGAGTGATCACCGACCCAAAGGCGGTATCCCATTGAGCCGCACGGTAATGGCGCGGCTGGAGCTTCTTGTCCGCCACGGCCGACTGCTGATAGAAGATCATCCACGGCATGATCACGGCGCCGATGTTGGCCGCTACCAGATACAGATACGGACCCTTGTCCAGCGGCATGTGCA
>JAJZLX010000380.1 GCA_021850555.1 Pseudomonadota bacterium
GCGAGCGCCGGGAAACAGGCCGCGCAGCCCATCGCTGAGATGAAGGCGCCAAGAAATCCTGCTTTGTCCGCGATTCGTGTGGCGAGTGCCATGGGGTGTTCTCCTCGTTGCGGTGCCGAGCCGGTTACCGCTCGACCGCTGACGGATAACCTGCGTTGCGGGTCGCCTGCGTCAGCGCCGCGACGGTGGTCTTCGAGTCATCGAACGTGACGACCGCATCCTTCTTCGCCAGACTCACCGCGATCTTACCGACGCCAGGGACTTTCGAGAACGCTTCTTTGACCGTCACGGGGCACATTGCACAGTGCATGCTCGGAATGGCCAGTGTGACGGTTCGGGTGGTGGCCCACACCGGAGCGACGACGCCGGCGAGCGCAATTGCGGCAAGCAGCTTTTTCATGACGAACTCCTCACTTCAATGGAACGGGCGGTTTCAATAGAACAGGGGTGCGGCGTACGGGAAGGCGAATGCGACCAGAACCAACGTGGCCACGCACCAGAAAATGACCTTGTGGGTGGTCCGGAGGCGCGGCATGGCACAAACCTCACCGGGCGTGCAGTCGCGCGCCGGCTCAAGAATGCGCCGCCACGCGAAGAACGAGGCGATCAGCGCGGCGCCGAGGAAGAACGGGCGGTAGGGCTCAAGCCGCGTCAAGTTGCCGATCCAGGCGCCACTCACGCCCAGCAGCACGAGGACGAGTGGTCCGAGACAGCAGGCCGAGGCCAGGACCGCAGCCAGCCCGCCGAGGACGAGGCTTCCTATTCTGACCGCGCGTTGTTGGGCCGGGGTTTCTCCGCGCATGCAGTGCCTCTTGCGGATTCCGAGATTGAGGGTACTTTAAGACCGTACTCGACTACGGAGTCAATATGCCCGAGTTCTATACCATCGGGACGCTGGCAAGACAGGTCGGCGTCAATGTGGAGACGGTCCGCTACTACCAACGTCGGGGCCTCATCGGGGAGCCGCGCCGCCCGCCCGGCGGAATTCGCCGCTACGGCGAGACCCACGCCGAGCGGCTGCGGTTCATCCGTCAAGCGCAAGAACTCGGCTTCAGCTTGGAGGAGGTGAAGGAGCTCCTCGCGCTCGAGGACGGTCAGCATTGCCGAGAAGCCGAACGACTGGGCGCCCTCAAATTGGCTGCGGTACGGGAACGGCTGGGTCAGCTGCGGCGGGTCGAGCGAGCGCTCGCGGCTCTCGTCGGCCAGTGTCACAGTAATGCAGGGAGAGTGCGCTGCCCGCTGATCGCGGCGCTCGGAGCTGGGCGGACGATGAATATTCGCGAGCAGCGCTCGGACGGCTGAAGGTAGCAAGGAACGCTCATGCGCCGATCGGGATCCCGGCGCGGAATGCGTGGATGGAACAGCGTGCGGCTCTGGATTCCAGCCGCACGTCCCAGGAAGCGGCGAAATCGGCCGGCCCGCGGCATCGGTGGAGAGACTTACCCGGATGCTGGTGGGCGCCGCCGGTAGATCTCGTCGCAGCCCGGGAGCGTGGCGATCTGCGTGGTGCTCGCTTCGAGCGCGATGAGGGTCGCTGGGCGCTCTGCGGATGCGGCGCGCCAAGACAGCGGCCATGGTAACGGTCACGCTGTCGCAGCAGTGCTTCGGCGACCTCTGAAGCCCCGCTCAAGGCTGCAGCCGGGTCACGCGCCACGGTTCGGGTTCGAACGTCTCGCCGGTCGCGGTCAGTCGCCGGGTCCATAGCAGTCGGTCGTGAATGCGCGCTGCGCCCTCCACCCAAAGCTCTACCGATTCGGCCCAAAGACGGTAGCCGCCCCAATGTGGTGGTCTGGGGATCACCCCCGCGAACGGCGCGTGCGTCGCGCGATCCGGCACCGGCGCTCCGAAGCGCTCAGCCGCCGTCGCGAGCGCCCGCTCAAGCGCCTGACGGGATTCGGCGGGCTCGCTCTGTGCGCTCGCCCATGCCCCGATCCGGCTCTGCCACGGGCGCGAGGCAAAATAGCCATCGCTGTCGGCCGGCGGAGCCGTGACCACCGGTCCCTCGATGCGCACCTGCCGCGCGGCCGTTGGCCGCGAGTTCGCGGCCCTTGCGTGACTGGTAGTTGGCGTAGAAGGTGAGGTAGCCGGGCTCGACCGACACGCCTTTGCAGAGCATGACGCGCGCCGACGGGCGTCCTTCGGCATCGCACGTGGCCAGGACCATGGCGTTCGGATTGGGTTGCACCCGGTGGTTGCGCGCCTCGGCGATCCACCGCTCGAGCACGGCGAGCGGCTCTGCCGGCTGAGCGCCGGCGGACAGTTCATTGGGCATGGGCATGGACATGGACATGGGCGTCATGGTGCGGAATTCGGACCCCTCCGCGGGAGTGAGTTAATTTGCCGCGGAGATGTGTATATCTCCGTATTGAACCGGAGAAGTCACCGCTGCGACAATTTTTCCTTCTTACAATCAAACGACAGCCTCTCTTGCTGCATCTCCCCGCGGATCTCAAAACTCTCCTGACGCACGCGGGGGACTGCGCGCTGGTCGTTGGGGAGTCGGGCTCCATTCTGTTCGCCACCGATCCGGCCTGCCGCCTGCTCAAGTATGCGCCGGGTGCGCTCGACGGTCAGATTGTCGAGTCCCTCATGCCCGAACGGTATCGCGTGGCGCACATCAGCCACCGCCTGCGCTTCACGGACGAACGCCGTATGCGGCCGATGGGAACAGCTCTCCCGCTGGTCGCTCTCTGCAAGGACGGTTCCGAGCTGTCGGTGGACATCAGCTTGAATCCGGTTCAGCGTGGGCTGGTCACCCTCACGGTCGTCGGAATCCAGGTGCGAGAATCCGGTTCCCCCCTCAGATGAATACGATCCACCGTCGGCTGACGGTGACCTGGTAGCGGGCCGGACGCTTGAGGTCCGAGTGGCCAATCCCCTGGTCAGCGGGAGCCGGGACACGCGCAGGCGCGATGAGGCAGAAGCACGGCTTATCGCGACCCGCGATCCTTCTTCTCGCGCGCCGCTTTGATCTCCTCGCTCAATCTGCGCAGGTCATCCAGCGTGCGCTTCCTCGGGCGGGACTGACCGTCGCTAATGTGGATCTATTGTATGGATCATGCGGCGGCGCGGGATCCCGCAGGTCGTTGCCGTCGCAGCTCAAATCCGAGCCGAGCGTCCTCAGACGCTGAGTATCGATGTCACGGTCGAATCCGCCGGTTTCGCCTTGCCACTCCCACGTGGCGTTTCCCCGCTCATCGAATGCGACCCGCCCGGAAGGCTTGCGCGGTTTGTGGGTGCTCATCTTCCAACTCTTCTTGACGATAGGATAGTACCGTAAGTAATTCAGGGATGTCGATTTGACAATATCACCGTATCAGAAGCTCAACCTGACAAATGGCAGGTTGACGGCGCAGGATGGTAGCGATCCCAGTAATCAGGTCGCCTCTAACACGCAAGGCTCATCGAGCTCGACGGATCCGCGGGTGGAGGTGGGCCGGGAGATGGGGATCAGCGAGCGGATGGCGAAGGTCTACGTCGCCCGGGCTCTCATGGATATTCAACACCGACTGGATGTCGAGGAAACGGCAGGGTAGAGCAACGCGATGGTCAGGCGCAATTATCCTGCCTTGGTGGTGCGGGTGTCCGGGTCCTTCATCCGTTCGGGATGCTCCCGGGCAAATCGCTTGAAGTCCTCGAGACGGCCCGCCACCGCGCGCGCGTGTTCCGGGTCTTCGATGGCGCTGAAGTAGGCGGTCAGGATCCGAACGGCTAGCCGATCCTTCGCCCTGAACACGAAGATCGGCTCGTCATCGGGGATGGGCGCACCGGTTTGACGATTGATGATCCGGCCATCGCGAATGCCGTATTTCGGTTCCTGAGAGGGAAGCAAGAGAGTCCCCCGAGCCCGGTTGCAATC
>JAJZLX010000129.1 GCA_021850555.1 Pseudomonadota bacterium
ACGGCGCCTTCGGTGCGGGCGCCCTCGCCGGCGCCACACGAGACGGAGTACATCGGCGCTTCACGGTGGTGACCGGAGTCAGCGCGGGCGGGCTGCTGCCCACCGCTTCGGACCGGGGATGTCCGGCCGATGATGTCTTTTTCGAGCGTCTTGCAGCGCTGCGCAATTGAAAGAGTGACCGACTTCTCCCTCTCCTGGATCGACGCCCTTGCGTCTTCCAGGAGACGGCCCGGGATTGGGGTCCGAGGGAATGTGACGTAACCTGCCCCGATGGATACGCTCACGGGCATCAAGATGTTCCTCCAGGTGGTCGAGTCGGGGAGCTTCGTGGCTGCCGCGCAGCGGCTGGATGTCTCCACGGCGATGGTGAGCAAGCACGTGATGAACGCCGAGCGGCGTCTCGGCGTGCGGCTTCTCAATCGCAACAGCCGCTCGCTCAGCCTCACGCAGCCGGGCAGAGTATATTTCGAGCGCTGCAAGGCCATCCTCGGCGATCTCGAGGATGCCGAGCTCGAGCTCGGCTCCCTCGGAACCAGCGCTCGGGGCACCCTCCGGGTGAGCTGTCCGAGCTGGTTCGCCGGTCCGCGCCTGGCGGACGTGCTGTCCCGCTATCGGCAGCGATATCCTGAAGTCGTGGTCGACGCCTCATTCGAGGATCGGGTCGTGAATCTGGTCGAGGAGGGATACGATCTCGCCCTGCGCGTGTCGCCCGATCCACGCCCGCTGTCCCCGGGGCTGATCGCCACGCCGGTAAAGCCCATGTCGTTCTTCATGGCCGGATCGCACGAGTATCTCGAGCGCCACGGCACTCCGAGGCGTCCCGAGGAGCTCGCCCGACATGATTGCATCGCCGTGGGATCGCAGGACTCGTGGGTACTGCGGGGACCGGATGGCAACATCGAGGTCCCGGCGCGGGTCGTGACCCGCTACCGCTCGATGGCGGGGGTGGCGCACGCGGTCGCGGCGGGAATCGGCCTGGCGGCGCTGCCGCACATCTTCTTCGAAGACCCCTTGTTCGAGCACCGGATCGTCCCGGTCCTCGCGGATCATCCGATCGCGCCGGCCACCTTGTTCCTGGTGTACGCCAGCCGTCGCAACGTTCCCCTGAAGATCCGCTCCTTCAGCGACTTCTTCATCGAGACGATGGCGCCCGGGCGGGAGGTGGCATCGGCCGCCGCCTAGCGCCCGATCCAACCTCACCGGCCTTGCGGGCGCGTGCCGCCGGCCGGGTCGAGCGGCCGGCTTTCCAGCCGCGAAATGCACCATGAAACGCCGGCGTCTTGTCGGTCACGTCCTTCGCGCATAGCGTATCAACCGTCCAGCCACGAAGACCTGACGTCCCCGTGGCAAGGCGTGATGCGCCGGGAGGCTCCAATGAGCGCCAACATGGTTCTGTTGAGAGTTGTTGACGAGGCACGGGAAGGCTGGAAATGCATGCCCCTCGGGGAATTCCTCGAACGGTTCGATCTGGCCTCGTGGAACGACGGTCAGGAGCTCGTGGGGATGATCTTGCCCCGGGATCGACGCGGCGCGGCGTACCGCCCGCACTGAGGCAGGCGCGCTCGCCTCCAACGGCGGGCGGCTTCCTCCTTCCTTCGTAAGGAGGAAGCCGCCTTGTTCGGCGCGACGGGGGCGCCTCTTCGCGGGCCGATGCGGGTCACAAGCTCATGCCGCCGGAGATCTCGATGCGCTGCGCGTTGATCCAACCGCATTCCGCGGACAGAAGGTGCGCGATGGCCCCGCCGATATCATCCGGCAGGCCGACCCGCCCGAGCGCGGTGGCCGAGGCGATCAGCTTGTTGACGCTCGGGTTGTCACGCACCACACCGCCGCCGAAGTCGGTGGCGATCGCCCCCGGGGCGACCACGTTCACACCGATGCGACGCGGGCCGAGCTCCTTGGCCATGTAGGTCGTCAATACCTCCACCGCCCCCTTCATCGCCGCATAGGCGGCCTTGCCCGGATAGGCGAATCGGGTGAGACCGGAGGACAGGTTCACGATGCGCCCGCCGTCCGCGATCAGCGGCAGCAGCTTCTGGGTGAGGAAGAACACACCCTTGAAATGAACATTCATCAGGTGGTCGAATTGCTCTTCGGTGGTCTCGGCGATGCCGGCGTCGCTGCCGATGCCGGCATTGTTCACGAGGTATTGGAAGCTCTCTGTCTCGAATGTGCGCCGCAGCGTCTCGCGCAGCTGACCGGCAAAGCGCTCGAAGCTCGCGATGTCCCCCGTGTCCAGGGGCAGCGCGACCGCGCGGCGGCCCGCGCGGCAGATCTGGGATACCACGGCATCGGCCGCGACTCGATTGCGCTGGTATGTGATGATGAGGTCGCTGCCATGCTCGGCCAGCTTCAGCGCAGTGCTGCGCCCGAGGCCTCGGCTGCCGCCGGTGATCAGTGCAATGGGCGTGGGGGTGTTCATGGAGCTCTCCCGGATGAGGTTTGAGTGCGGTGACGGGCGAGCACGGTATAACCTCGACTCATCGAGATAAAGCCATAAAATACTGATATAATTGTTCCATTCAATTGGACAATCGGCGAAAATGGGCATGAGTCGTCTGGAAGCAATGCAGATATTCGTTCGGGTGGCGGAACAGGCGAGCTTCACGCGCGCCGCCGAGAGCCTCGGCTTGCGCAAGACCAGTGTGTCCGTCGCCGTGCAGGCGCTCGAGAACACCTTGGGGACGCGCCTGCTGCATCGCACCACCCGCCGCGTGCAGTTGACCCAGGACGGCCAGGCCTATTTCGAGCGCTGCAAGGATCTGCTCGCCGAGTTCGATGAGCTGGACGGCATGTTTCAGCGCAGCGAGCTGTCGCTGCGCGGCCGACTGCGGGTCGATATGCCCGCCGCCCTGGCGCGCAAGCACATCCTGCCTCTGCTGCCGCAGTTCCTCGCCGCGCACCCGCAGCTCGAGTTGGAGTTGAGCAGCACCGACCGTTATGTCGATGTCGTCCGGGAAGGCTTCGATTGCGTCGTGCGCGCCGGAAACCTGGGCGAGAGCACGCTGGTCGCCCGCCGGCTGGGCGCTTACCTCATCGCCAACTGCGCCAGTCCGGCGTATCTGGAGAAGTACGGCACCCCGCAGACCCTGGATGATCTCGCCGACCATCGGTTGATTCATTACGTCAGCACGCTCGGTGCCAGGAGCCCGGGTTTCGAGTATCCCGACGGTGAACGCTACCGCAGCCTGCCGATGCGCGGCGCCCTGACCGTCAACAGCGCCGATGCGTACGAGCACGCCTGTCTCGCCGGCCTCGGAATCATCCAGAGCCCGGCGGCGGGCTTGCGCGAGCATCTGCAGAGCGGCCGCCTGGTCGAGATCCTTGCCCAGTACCGTCCCGAGCCGATGCCGGTCTCGATCGTCTACGCCCACCGCCACAACCTGCCGCGGCGCGTGCAGGTGCTCATGGACTGGATAGCGGAAACCATGAAGCCCCATCTCGCCGCATGAGCCGGCTCGGGCACCGATGAGGAGGGCCGCAGCTCGACTCCCAGCTGGAATTCATTCACCTTCTGGATGTTGATACCCGATGCGCTCAGATAGGAGGCCGGAGAGGCGGATGCGAAGAAGTCCATGCTGTTGGTGCGGTGATTGATGTAAAAGCAGGTCGAATAGGAGCAAAGGCCGCTCGGCGGCGAGAAAAGCCAATACCGAGGCGGACGGTTCCTCGAGCACGGCGATCGGGTCGATGAGCGCTGCGCGAGCGCCCGGCGGTCGCAGCCGCGCGGGCGTTGACCGGTGAGGGCCGGCTTTACTCGATCTCGTAACTGGCGGCGGTTACGCCATGGGGCTTGGAGGAGAGGTCGTTCTTGCGGAAATAGGAGAACAGCGCGCACAGCAGC
>JAJZLX010000221.1 GCA_021850555.1 Pseudomonadota bacterium
GCGGGAAATCGCCACCAACGCGATCTATCGGCTGCTCGACCTGTGTTACGGGTGGTGCATACCCGTGCAGCGCGAGATCATCACGCACGTGATCTGGCGCGACTCCGTGCGGCGAATCGAGCCGCAACGCTAGTCATGTGCCGGTCCTGGCGGGCGGGAATTCGTGCGCGGCGCGGGGGCTAGTCGCCGCGCAACAGGCGCATGATTCTCGCGCGGATGTAACTATAATTGTCCGGCTTCAGCGGCCCCAGCAGTCCGTGCTGCTCGGCCGGCAAATGCTTCAGCGGATGGCCGTGCGTGCGGAACACCAGATGATCGAAGAACGCCCGCCACGCCTGGCGCTCCGCCGGCGGACGCTCGGCGATCGCGATCATGGCCAGAAGCAGACTGGTGTAGGGCGCATCCGGACCTGAGCTGAACGCGTCCCACCAGTGGTTGATCATCACGTTGAAAGGTGCGGTGGATTCGACCTGGTGCCACCAGAGCTTCGGCAGGTACAGCGCATCCCCGGGCTCGAGTTCGGCCACCAGCGCCTGATCACGAATCTCCTCGAACAGCGGGAACCGGTCCGCCTCGCCGGGCGGGGCCGATGCCGCGAGGCTCACCGGTGGGCCGGCCATGGTGTTGTCGATGGGGCCCATGTAGAGCTTGGCGATGTGCTCGGGCGCATAGAGCGTGAAGCGGCGCCGGCCGGCGACCACACAGGCGAGATTGTCGAATGCGTCGTAGTGACTCGAGACATTGCTCGGATGGCCGAGCCAGATCCGCGCCGGCACGTTCGCGGGCAGGACCGAAACCCGATGGGCGGGCGCAAAGCCCGGCATGCACACCGACAGCGGGACGGAGCCGACGTACACCGTCCGGTCGGTCGGCGCTGCCGGCGGATCCCGCATCAGCGCGAGCGCCTCGAGAAATTTCAGCTCCCGGCGCTCGAAATTGAAGCCCTTGAATTCGGCCGCGTAGTAGTACTTGCCCGCGATCGAGCGATCGCCAAGAAACGCCTCGACACGCGCCCCGACATCGAACGCCGCCAGATATTCGTGCAGCTCCCGCGTCGAGCGGCGCGCAGCCTCGACCGCCGGCCAGTTGGCAACCAGCCCGCGGAGCACCACGGGACGGCAGCCCTCCAGAACCCGCGAGCGGAACTCTTCCGGACCGGAAAGATCGCGGCCGGCGATCTCGGTTGGGGGGTAAGGCATGGAAGACCTCGATCGCCGGCCGCGGGCGAACGTCAGCCCGCGGCGCCCTGCGCGGCCGCCAGCCCCCGGGTGTTCTCGAGGAGGCGCGCGTTCTTCGTCCTCGCCATCACGCGCACCTGCTTGAGCGAGGCGATCATCATGTGTATCAGCGCGAGATAGCCGCGCCGGAACAACTCGATCGCCACGGAATCGGAGATGCGCGTGAGCACCTCCTGATTGATGGTGTAAAGGCCCTCGCAGTGGCGCAAGGTACCGTCTTCGAATTCCACTTCGATGTCCACCGGCTCGATCAGGTTGAGCTCGAGCAGCCGGGCAATGAAGATCCTGGTCCGCTCGATGCCGGGGTGCAGGTCCTGGAATGCCCAGATGATGCGCTGCAGGTAACGGCTGGGCTGGCCTTGCGCGGTGAACAGCGGCTTTCCGCCCTCGGCGTCGACCCGCGGATCATCGAGATCGATCGCCAGCTCCGGTCCGTGGGCGTAGAACGGACCACGCTGCAGGATGAGCGGCCGGTAAAACTCCGGTTCCCGCCGCCATTCGTCGAGAAACTGATTCTCGCCCTCGATGAACCCGAGCATCACGCCGCAGAACAGCTGGCCCGTCTCCCGCTGCTTGCCGAACAGGATCGGATAGTGCACGAGCAGGTGTGAGAACTCGTCGACGATCACCTGCACGAAGTGCTGATTGTCGCCGTACGCGGCCGAGGGCCGGCCGTCCACCTTCAAGTTACGGTGTTGTTCTTTGCTCAGCGGTACGATGCGGGTCATGGCACGGCGCGACGGCTCGCTCAGACGGGCTGCAGCCCGTACTGGTAGATCTTGTTCAACAGCTCGCGGTTCCTGGGCAGCCGCGTACACAACTCGGCGGTCATCCGTGCGTTCTCCTGCACCAGCTTCACGGCATCCGCCGCGGAATCGGCCATCTCCTCGGGCATCACTTCCGTCCGGAAACCCATGCCATACAGCACGTACTGGTAGCTCGCCGCGGGGAAGACTTCCTCCAGCCGGTCGAGCTCATCGAAGAACCAGGGCGATTGATATTTCCACAGTGCCAGCATGTCCTTCAGCCGATCCGGAACGGTAGCAGGATCCACGTTGTCGCGCCAGAACGCCGTATCCATGCGCCGGGTCAGCACGTAGTGCAGCTTCAGGAAGTCGATGATGCGACCCCAGCGGTACGCGGTCACCTCGTTGAAGCGCCGCGCAACAATGTCCATCACCTCCCGGCAGGCCGGCATCTGCTCGGCCAGCAACTTCGCCGAAAGCTCCACCAGGACGATCGCGGACGATTCCAGCGGCTCGAGAAAGCCCCCGGCGAGGCCGATGGCCACACAATTGTTCTTCCAGAAGGTCGCGCGATGCCCCGCGCGAATCGGAATCTTGCGCACCGGCCGTTCCTTGTGCTGCGAGCCGATGTAGCGCAGCAGAGTCTCCTGCGCCGCTTCCTCACTCGTGTGGCGGCTCGAGTAGACATAGCCCACCCCACGGCGCGTCGGCAGACAGATGTCCCAGATCCAGCCGGCATCCTGAGCGGTGGCGATCGTCTGGGAGGGCATGGGCGCATCCGGGGTTGCGTACGGCACCTGCACCGCCAATGCGGTATCGCACAGCAGTACATCGCCGCATTCCTTGAACCCGACCCCGAGGGTCTTGCCGATCAGCAGCGCCGAAAAGCCGCTGCAGTCGATGAACAGGTCCCCGGCAAGCTCGCCCGCCTGCCGCGTGCTCACACTCGTGATGTCCCCGGATTCGCCCTGTTTGACGCTCTCGACGTCCGCCAGGACATGGCGCACGCCCAGATTCTCGATGCAATGCTTCGCCAGGAACGGCCCGAACTTGCCGGCATCCAGGTGATACGCGTAATTGGCGGCTCCCCGGTACTCTCCATGAGTGATCATCTTCGGCGCCAGCCCCTGATCGCACAGCCGTCCCTGTGGCGTCACGAAATCACAGAAACTCGCACTGTGTCCCCCGCGCAGCCAGTGCGGCACGAGGTTCACCCGGGAGAAGCCCTGCGGGACCATCAACGGGTGATAGTAGGAATCCCCTTCCCCACCGGTCGTCCAGCCGACGAACTTGCCGCCTTGCTTGAAGGCCGCATCGCACTCGCGAAACAGCGCCGTCTCCGACACGCCGATCCGCTCCAGCGACGCGCGCATCGTAGGCCACGTGCCCTCGCCCACACCGATCGCCCGGATGTCCGCAGACTCGATCAGCGTGACCGAAAAGCCGCCCGCCTTCATCCGAGCTTGATGGCGGGCGGCGATGGTGCCCGCGGTGAGCCACCCGGCGGTTCCTCCGCCGACGATGACCACCGCTTTGACCGGCTTCACCACATCAGAACTTCGCCCGCACGCCAAACGAGAGCGAGCGTCCGTACTCGATCAGGTTCAAGGTCTGATTGGGGAAGCGTCCATACGTGTGGTAAATCGAGTTCAGCAGATTATTGGCATTGAAGTACACGTTGATGTACTTGTCGACCTGGTAGTTCATCGCGTAGTCCAGCTGCGTGTACGGCGCCTGATACACCGGCTCGTTGCCGAACGCTCCGCCACCCTGCTCTTGACCGATCAGGAGCAGCTGCTTCGCCTGCCAGTTCACCGTGACGCGCGCCTGCCACTTGCCTCGCTGATAGA
>JAJZLX010000271.1 GCA_021850555.1 Pseudomonadota bacterium
TGGCGGCGCAGCTCGCGGTTCTCGGCCTGAAGTTCGAGCACCAGCGCCTGCAGGTCGGCGCTGGGCGGCGCGTAAGCCAACGCGTACCGCTGCCCCTCGATGATCGCGAGGCGCCGGCTCATCGGACGGCCTTGCTGCTCGGCAGCCGCGTCACGAACCGATCGAGCCAGCGGTCGATTTCCTCAACATGCCCGCGTGCGGCGTCCGGGTCGTGGCAGGCCAGCGCTATGGCCGCGGCGTCGTTCATGGCACAGAAGGCTGCCAGCTCGCGCAGGAGTCCGAGCGCGCGGGAGGCGGTTGCTCTATCGGCCGGGCGCACGTCGGGTTCCGGCGCAGGAGGTTTGCTCGAGGTGCCCATCGCGGCGAGCGCCGTCACGGCCGGTGGCTCATGGCTTTCGACCGCCGCGGTGAAGTCGGGCTCAGGGACGCTCGCGATGCGCAGCGCCGTCTTGCGCTGGCGATCGGACAGACCAGCGTCCCGTGCTACGGACTCGCGCGAGATCGGGACGGCACCGGCCCGACCTGCTGCGGTGAGGTTCGCACCCTGCGCGCTCGGGATCTGCTTCAGCAGCTCGCCCATGCGCCGCTGCGCGCGGGCTTGGATGCGAAGCGCAAGATGGTGCAGGGTAGTGTCCTTGGCCTGGCGGGCGTAGCTGGCGAGCGCTGCGGCCTTATCGGCCCAGCCCTTGCACTCATCGACGCGGGAGCACTCGGCGAGCGCCGTCTGTGCAGCTTCGTAGGTGACGGGCAGCCGGGCATCAGTCACGGCGGGGAGATTCTGGGTAGTCTCAGACATGGGACACCTCGCCGCGGTGGCGGCTCAGAAGGTCGTTGAAATCTTTTGCCGGCGCCGGGGGCGTTTTGAGCTCGACCCGGACGCGGCCCTGCAGGCGCTCCATCAGGTGGGCGGCGGCAAGCAGGCCCGGCTCATCGCGGTCCGCGTAGATCCGAAGCGTGCGCACGGTGGCGGGCGGCTCGAATTTCCCGAGCAGGGAGGTGTTGAGCGCCGCCCACACGGGCACGCCATCGAGCGCCGCGGCTGATAGCGCCGTCTCAAGGCCCTCGGCGATTCCGAGCAGCTCGCCCGCTGGCATCAGGCGTACAGCACAACCCTCGCGACCGGTGAGCGGACCGAGTAACTTGCGCGGCTCGTGGCCCTCGAGCTTGCGGCCGTCGCGCAGGTATGTGACATGCGCCGTCACCAGCGCCCCGGCGTGGTCGCGCACCTCGGCGACCAGCGCGGCAAACTTCCCGACGCGCTGCCCCTGGTCGAAATAATCGACGGCGACATGCGCACGCAGCCCGCAGTTGGGCGGCAGCGGCCAGAGTCCGCGGGTCCCCAGATACTCGACGGCATCGGGACAATCGGCCACGGCGCACGTGGAGCGCGTCAGCGAGCGCACACGGGCCGGAGGGGTGGCAACGGTAGGCTCCGGTGCGTGCGCCGCTCCTGGCGCAATAGGCGCGGTTTGGTGGGGTGTTGATTCGTCGCGACCGTCGAGCCCGGCGGCCTCCATGACGCGGCGCCGAGCTTCGGCGAATCCCCACCCGTAGACGCGCATCAGGAGGGCGAAGCCGTCCCCAGCACCGCAGCCCCGGCAGAAGAAATCTCCACGCAGCTTGCGATTGTCGAACACGAACCGATCGCGCCCCCCGCAGGCCGGGCACGGGCCCGGCTTTTTCGGGCGCAGCGCCTCCTCGGGGATACCGAGCTGCGCGAGGATCGCCGGCCACGAGGGGCCGAGCTGCGCGTGAAGGTCAGCGGCGCGCAGCATCACGCCACCCTCGAGCGTGCGCGGGCGTACTTGATGCGCCGATGGGTGAGCCATCCGGCGACCTGCGCACTCGGGGTCGCTGGCTGCATCGACCAGTACCGGCTCGGGATCTTCTGCTCGGGCAGCCCGAACTTCTCGCGCATCGCGTGCCACGCCGCGGCCCGGCACTTGTTGGGCGTGCTTGCCCACTTCACCGGATCACGTCGGGCGGCATCGCCGAGCGCCTCGCGGAAGAACTGCTCGGCCGCGGGCGAGTGCGCGGTGACCGTCTCCTCGCCGTCGACGTCGAGCTCGGCGAGCGCAGCGTCCTGCACGGCGATCGCCTTGGCGCTCGGAGCCGGTGCCCAGCCGCAGAGCTTGCAGGCGCTGCCGTCCTCGCTCACGAGCCAGGCGTGATGACACTCCGGGCACGTGCGTGGCTGTTCGACCGTCCGGGTCCGCGTGCGCTTCTCCGCCTCGCGGTTCACGTTGCGCGCATCGTCGAGGTTCCAACCGAAATCCGAGGTGGGCAAGCCCAAGTTCTCGACAACGCGGCCGTGGTCGATCAGCACGAAGTGATCCTTGCCCGGCGCTGGCCGCATGCCGCGCCCGACCATCTGCAAGTACATCACGAGGCTCCGAGTTGGCCGGGCGAGCACAATGCACTCGACGGCCGGAACGTCGACGCCGTAGGCCATCAGGAAGCAGTTGACGAGCACGCGGGTCTGCCCGCTCTCGAGGCGTGCGATTGCTTCCTCGCGCGTCGCCTCGTCGTCCTGATCGGTGAGCAGTTCGGCGGCGATGCCGGCGCGGGCGAAGCCCTCGACCAGCGAGGCGCCGTGCGCTTTGTTGCAGGCGAAGACGATCGAGCGCTTGCCGCCGGCGATGGCGAGCCAGTTCTGCACAACATCGCCGATGAGCTTCGGCCTCGAGAGCAGTGTGCCCACCGCGCCCTCGGCGTAGTCGCCGGCTGCGTCCTTCGGGAGCGCCTTGAGTTCCTGACGCGATACCACCGGGACGTTGAAGATCCGGGGGCGCACCAGGCTACCGGCGCGGATCAGGTCGAGAATGGATGGCCCGAATAGCAGCCGGCCGAACACCATCGAGAGGCTCTTGCCCGATTTGCGCGCCGGGGTCGCCGTGAAACCGAGCCGCAGCGCCTGCGGGTACTGCTCGAGGATCGCCATGCGCGAGTCAGCCGCGGCGAGGTGCGCTTCGTCGAAGATCACGACCTCGGCGCTCGGCAGCGGCATGCGGGCATCCCCGATGCAGCGCCTGTATAGCGTGTCTGCCGAGCACACCTGCACGAACTGGAAGGCATCGAACATCCCGTGCAAGTCGGCGGCGATGATGCCGTGCGGGACGCCGAAGGCTTCGAGCCGTTCGTGGATCTGACGCACCAGGCGCGTGCGGGTCGCCAGGATCAGCACACGGAGGCCGGCGCTCGTGGCGCAGAGCGTGACAGCGGCGATCTCGTGCGTTTTGCCCCCACCGGTGGGGAGCTGGCGCAGGATGCGGCGCTCGCCGTCGCGCAGCGCCTCGGCGATCTGGCAGATACCCTCAAGCTGGTATGGCCTCAGCGCGTCACAAACCGGCGGCAGCGAATCCAAGAAGCCTGCGAAGGGAAGAGCGGCCTTCCCCTTGCCGGAGTCTGTATCCCTACCCTCTGCACTTCGTAGATAGTCCCTGCCACCTTCGAGAGCATCCCATTCCAACGCGCTGGTTACCCCGAACCCATTGGGGGACCTATTGGGTAAGCCATTGGGTAACCTATTCACGGTTGTCCCTCCTTGGCTGGAAGGGAACGACGCCGGATTTCTCCTTGCCCCACCGTCTCCTCGCGCCGGTCTTGCCGCCTTCGCTTTGCTTCTGCCGCCACTCGACGTAGTGGGCGCGGTGCGCCTCCATGCGGCGATTCACGAGGCCGTCGGGGGTATGCTCGAACTTCCGGCCGATGACACTGAAGCGCTATCCAAAATGAGCCCGGTCCTGCTTGCCAAAAGTAGACCACCTGTACGTTCCGGGTTGTAGGAGCGGAAGAGGTATTCGAGGGCGGGTTGGGGCGGG
>JAJZLX010000457.1 GCA_021850555.1 Pseudomonadota bacterium
GTACCTCGAAGTCCAGACACTTCAGATAGGTCTGAACGTCGCGGTTGTACTCCTTGATCGTCTGCATCGCCGTGATCATCTGCTGCTCGCTCGCCGTCGCACCGTCGGGAATCTTGCTCGGCGCGGACGGCAATCGGCAGTTGGCCAGGGCCGCCGGCGCGGCGAGCCATCCGGCAATCGCCGCGGCGAGCAGGACTTTGTAGGAGCATTTCATCACTGGACCTCGTTGCAAGCGTAATGAGCGCAGGAGCGGCAGCTCAGCTGAGCACCTTGGTGACCGTGGCGAGCAGCCGGTCCGGATTGAACGGCTTGACCAGCCAGCCGGTCGCGCCGGCGGCTTTGCCGAGCTGCTTGCGCTCGAGCGTCGCCTCCGTGGTGAGCACGAGCAGGGGGGTGTAGCGGTAGTTGGTGCGCGCGCGCAGCTCGCGCACCAGGGTGATGCCGTCCATCTTCGGCATGTTGACATCGGTGATGACGAGATCGAACCGCTCCCGCTCGGCGATCCGCAGCGCCTCGACGCCGTCGGCGGCCTGCTGGACCTGGTGCCCGGCGCCGCTCAGGGTGATGCCGACCATCTGCCGCATTGCCGCCGAGTCGTCTACCGCGAGTATCCGTGCCATCGTCGTGCTCCACAGCCTGAGTCAGGGGGTTGCATCGGTCAGAACTCCTGCCATTCCGAGTCGGCCTCGAGCGGCGGTGTTGGGCCGTGACCGGCCGCGGCCAGTTTCGCCGCGCCGTCCCGCGGCGGCGGCGAGCTGTCCATGCGCTCCCGATCGGCCCACGGCCGCCCCGAGCGCCGGCGCTCCCGGTGCGCGCTCGGCGGTTCCGGGCGCGGCGGTGGGGCGGAGGTCATTGCGCGCGCGGCAGCGGGGAGCGCGGCGTCGGCCGCGCCGACGTCGAAGCGCGCCAACATGCCGTTCAGCCCGCGAACCTGCTCGACCATCGATTGGGACGCCGCCGTGGCCTGCTCGACCAGCGCCGCGTTCTGCTGCGTAAGCTCGTCCATCTGCATCACCGCGCGGTTGACCTGCTCGATGCCCACGGATTGCTCACGGGACGCGGCGGCGATCTCCGCGACGATATCCGAGACCTTCTTGACGGCCGCGACGATCTTCTCGAACGTCCGCCCGGATTGCGTGACCAGGACCGAGCCATCCTCGACCTTGCGCACCGAATCCTGGATCAGCGCCTTGATCTCCTTGGCCGCGGTGGCCGAGCGGCCGGCCAGGCTGCGCACCTCGCTGGCGACGACCGCGAAGCCACGGCCCTGCTCGCCGGCGCGGGCGGCCTCCACCGCCGCGTTCAGCGCCAGCAGATTCGTCTGGAAGGCGATCTCGTCGATCACACCGATGATGTCGGCGATCCGCTTCGAGGCCTCGTTGATGTCGCTCATTGCGGCCACGGCCCGGCTCACCACGATACCGCCCTTCTCGGCCTGGTCGCGCGCCGCGACCGCCTGCTGATTGGCCTGCGCGGCATTGTCGGCATTCTGCTTGACGGTCGTGGTCATCTCTTCCATCGATGAGGCGGTCTCTTCCAGCGACGAGGACTGCTCCTCGGTGCGCTGCGACAAGTTGGCGTTTCCGGCGGAAATCTCGTCGGCGCCGCGGTGCACCTCGTTCGCCACCTGCTTTACGCGCGCGACGATTTCGGCCGTCGTGTCGGCAAGACGGTTGACGCCCGCGCTCATGGCCGCAAAGAAGCCGCTCTTGCCCGCCAGCTCGATGCGTTTGCCGAGCTGACCGGACACGACCGCGGAGAGCATCTGCTGCATCTCCTGCTCCACGGCCACTTCCTGGGTCCGGTCGAACCATTCGGCGACCGTGCCGATGCGCTCGCCCTGACCGCCGGTCACCGGATTGAGCGTCACCGCGAAGGTATGGCCGCCGAGGGTGAAGGTGGTGCGAACCGCCTGCGTGAGCTTCTGGAGCACCTCGCGCTGGTGGGCCGGATTCTTGTGAAACTGGTCGATGCTCGCGCCGCGCGCGGCAGCGAGGCTGAATGCCGGCAGATCCTTGCGGATTTCGGCCTCGGCGTTGCCCAGCACCTTCTCCAGGGCCGGGTTGAGGTACGTGACGCGGTAGTCGCTGTCGGTCACCATGACGCCCGAGGAGACGCTGTCGAGCGCTTGGCGGATACGGGCATTTTCCGCGGCGACGAGCCGCTCCTGCTCGATCTGGCCGCGCAGCTTGGTCTGCATGTCATCCAGCGCGCGCAGCACTTGATTCGGCTCGTCCGCGCCTGGGGCGTCGATCCGGCTGTCGTAGCGACCCGCGGCGATGCGCTTGAACACGACGATGGCCCTGCCGATCAGCGCCGCGAGCCTGCCGGCAATCATCCAGGCAAGGGCCAGGGCGAAGGCGAGCGCAAGCAGGGTGATGCCGAGGCTGATCGAGCGCGAGGCGGTGACTTCGCTCAGCCGCTGCCGTACGGAGGCGTCCATCGTCGCATAACTGGCATCGAGCAGGCGCTGGAGGCTCGCGGAGAGCGTCCGCGAGTCGTCGAACAGCTCGACGGAGGTGATGGTTATCTTGTGCGCGTGCAGAATCCGCCGCCGGATGACCGCGAAAGAGGCATTGAATGACGCCAGCGCCGCGTTGAGCATCGGCAGGATCCTGCGGCGCGCGGCGCCCGAGGCGCCATTGAGATCACGCTCCGCCCGCGCGAAATCGCCGAGGGCCTCCCGATGGTAGATCTGCAGCGCGCGCTGATCGCCGCCGCCGAGGTAGCCCTTGATGGCCGCGCTGGTGGCATACCACTGCATCTGGCCGGCGGCGACCAGCGCGCCCGGTACGTCGCGGGTGGCGACCTGAATCAGCGCCGCGGTCTGCGGTGAGGGATCGACGTTCAGGGCCGAGTGGGCCACCACCAGGTGCCCGAGCCGCACGATGTGCCGGATCAGCACGTCGTGCTCGCGGACGGCCTGATCGGCGGTGAGCTTCGCTTCGCCGCGCTCGAGGGCCGCCCATTCATGCTCGATCGCGTGCCAGCGGGCGGAGGCGCCGAGGGCATTTCCGGCAATTGAATTGATGGCGCTGACCCGCGCGATCAGCGTCTTCATGCGCGCTTGCGAGGCCGCGACGTCCGCGGCGCGGCTGCGCTCGCCGGTGAGCAGCGCGAAAACCTGACTGCGATGGTTGGATACCTCGGCGAGCACCGCGCCGAGCCGATGCGTGTAGCGCGCCGCCTGCAGCTCGTTGCGCGCCTGGCTCACCTCGAGGTTGGCCGAGCGCAGGTAGAAAACACCGAGCAGCGCGGTCGGCACCGCCATCGTCACCACCAGCAACAGCAGCTTCTGCCACAGTTTCAGACGGTTCAACAGTTGCATGGTACGCGGTCCTGATGCTGATTCATGTGCGAGGCGCGAGCGGGTCTCAGCGCGCCTCACCGGCGGCAACGGCGCGCCATGCCGGGTCGCCCGCGACGGTCGCGCAGCCACCGGTCGGGCTCGGCGCCCCGGCCGCCTCGCCGGCGAGGCGGAAGCGTCCCAGGGTCTGGTTCAGATCGCGGACTTGAGCGCTCATCACCCGGGAGGCCGATATCGTCTCCTGCACCAGCGCGGCGTTCTGCTGGGTGATCTGATCCATCTGGATTACCGCGCGATTGACCTGCTCGATGCCGGCGGACTGCTCGCGCGAGGCGGCGGCGATCTCGGCGACGATGTCCGCGACTGTCTTGACCGAGGCGACGATCTCACCGAGCGTCTGGCCGGATTGGCTGACCAGGCGCGAGCCGTCGGCGACCTTCGTGACGCTGTCCTGGATCAGGCTCTTGATCTCCTTGGCCGCGCTCGCCGATCGCC
>JAJZLX010000373.1 GCA_021850555.1 Pseudomonadota bacterium
AAGAGGCGCCTTCCCGTGCCGGCCACGACCGGATGAACCAGCAGCCAGTACTCATCGATGAGGCCATGGTGCATCAGCGAGCTGGCCAGCTTGATTCCGCCGACGTAGAGATCCTTCCCCTCCGTCTCTTTCAACCTCGCCACATATTCCAGGGCATCGCTGCGGACCAGGGTCGTATTGCTCCAATCGGCTTTCTCGAGGGTGCCGGAGAATACGATCTTGGGTATCGCATTGAACTTGTCCGCGAAATCCAAGGTGCTCTGAGACGCTGCCGGGTCTTCGTGGGCATGTGGCCAATAGCTTGCCATCATCTGGTAGCTGACACGGCCGAACAATTCGATTCCGGTCTCATCCAGCAGATCGCTGAAGAATTCATGCAGCTCGTCGTCGGCGATCGCAACCGTGTGGTCGGCATAGCCGTCGAGAGAGATGTTGATCGCCATGACGAGCTTTCTCACCGGTATCGTCCTCCACCAAGTTGAGTCTCTCGCAGGCGAAATGGATTCGGCACGGGAATCCTAGAAGCTGAATGTCCGCAATGCGCTCAAACGGATCATGCGGCGATGCGATGCTCGTAGAACGGCCGCTCGCGGTCGGTCAGAATCTCATTGAGCCGGTCGACGCTGACGCTTTGCGGGCGCAGCCACGCGTCGAGGTTTTCCCGCTTGATCGGAATGACACACCGGTTGTGGCCGGTTGCGGCGATCTCGGGCGGGGGATCGTCTGTGATGGCGGCGAAGGAATGGAGCTCCGGCTCGCTTTTCCCGGTCCAGTGCGCCCAGAGGCACGCGACCAGCATCTGCGCTCGCGGCTGAGGATCGAAATGGAGCACGAGATTCCGGGGCTTCTCCTCCGGCTTCAACTCGCGCTTCTCGTAGACGTTGTTCGCCAAGTTCTCGAAGAACGAGGTGATCACGAGAATGGCGTGATGGTGCCCGTAGAGCTCCTTCCAGAATCCGCCGAGATTGTCCCGCCGCGCATTGTACGTGCCGGGATACCGAAGGTCGTAGCTCGCCGGCTTGCCCGGCAGCCGGCAGGTGTAGCGCATCGGCCGGATCCATCGGTGATCGCCTGCATCGACCAGGACCGGCGCGTAGTACATCGGGAAAATCCGCCGGTCGCGCTCGAGGACTTCGGTGCGCTTGAGATCCGAGATCCGCTTCAGCGTCATCTCGATCTTGTTCTGGGAGATGCGCTCGTCCTCGCGGGCGCGCTTGGTTTCCTTGGACTTGAGGGCCCGCTGCGCGTCGGCCAGGCGCTTCTTTTGCTTGAATACCTCGCTTTCGAGGCTTTCCATCAGCTTGGCGCGATACGCTTCGATGTGCGCGCTCGTGAGGCGCTCGACGTCGCTCGGCGCCTTGGAAGGCTGAGAACCGAAGAAGTTGGCTTCGAGCGCGCGACTCACCTTGATGTCCCGCTCGAGCCGGGCGCTGAACAATTGCTCGAACATCTTCCAATCGATGTCCGCGCCAAAATCCTTGGCGATCAATCGCAGGTGCTGTTCGACCATGGCGGAGTAGCACATAGACCGCAGTCTGCCGCAATCGAGGCCAGGGAGAAAAGGGGAGGATTCAGAGGCAAGGACGGAGCTCCAGTCATGTGCGGGGCAGGCCATTGATTTCGTAGGGAAGGGGGTAGTTGACCGGCACTTGCGCGACCAGAGGGCCGGCGACAATCCACGCGCCGGAAACGTCATCCGCTTCATACAGTATTTTCTCCCAACCGGAGCTGGGTGGACGCGATGACTCGTCGATCGCACGATGCCGGTCATGCCCTTCCTGCTCGACAAGATCGATCGCCTCGGCGACTACGCCGGCGCCTGGTCGCTCGGCATCCGCTGCCGGTGTTGTGATCACGCGCGTCTGATACCGGCGTCATTCCTCATTCGGCTGTGTGGACGTAACCGGCGGCTCGCAACCATCGCGCCGCGGTTCTATTGCTCGCCGTGCAGTGGGAAAGGCTGCGGCTGCCGGGGTAAGGATTTCGATGCCTTCATCTGGATTCCACGGTAGGGGAATCGGTCGCCGGTCGCGATGTCGTGCTTTCGCAGAGATGGCAGCCGCCGGCGAGAGCCGCGGAGCCACCGCGTCTTGACCGGCCCAGAGGCACCGGGGCGGCCCCTTCAGCGGCGCGTCAGACTGTAGGTCCGAAGCCGCCGCGGGTGATCCGCTCCTTCGCCGTGATCAAGCCCATGCGCTGCAAGCGTGCTTCGACCGCTCGCAGTGTCCGTCCGTGCCGTGCTGCTATGGCGCGTACTGGCTCCTTGGCCAGGAACGCCGAGCGCAGGCGCTCCTCTTCCGGGTGAGTCCAGGCTTGGCCGATATTGTTCGGGAGCAGCGCCCGGCGCTTCGAGCGGACGATGACGGATTCGAGGGCGCTGATGCTGATCAGCATCGCCCTGAGAACGTCTGCCCGGTGGAGGACGCAGTTCGACGGGATCGGATCGGCCGAGCCGGGCATGTGACCGTCTACCAAGGACGTGAGGATCTGTCTTGCTTCAGTGTGGTCCATGATCACTACCTCCCAGTCGGGCAAGCCGATGCTGCGCACTCGCCGGGCAACTGAGAAATGAACGTATCGAGTCCGACGTACGCGCCGAGGAGCATTTTCAATGCGCATCGAAGAGCAGCCGTCTCGTCACCGACGGCGGCGATCTCTTGCGCCTCGAGAGAGCGAAGGACGATCGTCACCATGGAGATCGCATCGGAGAACTCACCGAGCGGGACGTACAGGTCCGGTGCCAAATCGGCAGCGGGTCGGGGGATCTGTGGCGCTTCAGCGTGTCGCATGATCAGTCCCCTTGGGCACCACCGGGTTCGAACGGACCTTCATCTTCGGACGGCGGATTGAGAGGATCGCCTGAAGCCTCCTGCTGTGTACGAGCGCACCCGTGCGGGCCAATGCGGCAGCCGCGCCCGACATCGGAACAGACGTGCTGTTCTCGCGTGCGATGGAATTCAGGATCGTCTTGGTCAGTACCGAAAGCATAAGTCCAAAATAGAATATCCTGAGATGCTACGCGCCTCTTGCCGGGGAATCTAGTCCAAAATGGAATAATTCCGATTTGGGATTATATGTATGGGCTCCAGCCTCGCGGAGCGCGCCTCTGAAGCCTCTTCGAACCCGTACGCACCGTGCCCTCTGTGCGGCACTCGTTGCCGCCCGAAAGAGCGCCGGCCTCAGTCAGCAGGAGCTCGCGCGCCGGCTCAAGCGATCGCAGTCCTTCGTCGCGAAGATCGAGGTCGGGGAACGCCGCATCGATGTCGTCGAATTCATCGAAATCGCCCGAGCCTTGGGGCAGGAGCCGGCGGAGCTCCTTTCGCACGCGATCGAGTAGTGCCTGGTGAGGGGCTGTCGGGCGTCGACAGGCCTTCGCGGGCTCATAGAGACTTATCACTCGTCGCGTTCATAACGCGATCGCACGGAGCGAAGCTGACGTTCTAGATCGTCGCTCCATCGTGCATAGGATTTCGTCCCGATGGCGAGCTAGTCAGCGCCGGCTTGTGCGCCCCATCGCTTTACACGAACTGGGTCAATTGCGGAGTGCCGGTGACCATTTCGGCGCTCGCTGCCGCGCCCCGCCGGGACGCAAAGCCGCGGACAGGCAGAAGAGGGGAGGAGAAGGGGGCGGGATTACCTGGATCGCTTCAGCGTATCACGCGTGCTCGCCGTCAAGTGGGGCTGCAACGGGCTTTCGCGGCATAAACGGCTGCCTCCCCGCGAAGACGCGGGTCCCCTCCATTTATTCCACGACCCGTCGCGCTCCACCTGACTGCTGCGCGCGCCG
>JAJZLX010000525.1 GCA_021850555.1 Pseudomonadota bacterium
GGCGCCGACGCTCGAGAGGCCATCAGATAGAAGAAGCTCTCTCCGGCCACCCCGGCGGCCGCTCGTGGTGCCCGGCTCACGAACCGCAGCCGCACCGCCCCGCCGCTTGGAGTCGTGGCGGACGCCTCCGCAGGCGGACTCGCCAGCCCCTGACCGAGCGGCAGACTCACCTCGACGAGCTGGGCGGCGCCCTTCTCGAGTCGCGGGAGCGGCGCGCTTCCGGACAGCGCGGCGGCGAAGAGCTTCGAGCCCCAGTCCGCGAGCATCCTCGTCCGCCATTGCGCGAGTTGCGCAACGGCCGTGGCACGGGCGGCCTCCGCCACCGCGAGAGTCGACTGTGCTCTTTGCAGCGCCGCCTGTGAGATGTTGTGCTGCGCGCGATAGAGGTGAACGGCGCGGCGCGCTTCGTTGCGCGCAAGCGCTGCCCTCGCGCTTGCCGCCGCTGCTGCGCTGCGTGCGGCAACCACGTCAGCCGCCAGGGTCACGAGCGGTCCCGGATCGAGAACAAACCCGTAGGCGGAAATTTGGGGTGACGCGGTGAGGCGCATCAGCCGCGCCACGCGGATCTGCCCGGCTGATATCGCTTTGGCGTCGAGGGTGACAGGAGCGAGCCCGGCAGCGAGCGCAACATTGGCCCCCAATGCCACCGTCAGAGTCGCGACGAGAGGGAGAAAGACATTTTTGGGCATCAACGACTCTCCGCAGGGACGAGGAAGGGGTGATAGAGCGCCGCCTCGAGCTCCCCCAATGCGTCTCGATCGTGGACCGAGGCGGTCAGGGCCCCCTGCTCAGCCTGCACGAACGCCTCCTCGGCACCGAGCAACCGCAATCGGCCGATCTGGCCGGCCGCAAATTGGACCCGTCGTCGCCCTTGCATCTCGGCGGCCGACGCCCGCACGCGTTGCGCGCTGGCGAGCTCCGCCACGCTCGCCCGCCAGTCGGCTTGAGCCCGCTCGATCTGCCCGAGAGCGTGCGCTTGCACCGCCAGGAATCGCTCTGCGGCGACGTGGCGAGCGGCTCGGGCCTCGGCGATCCGTCCCTGGTTCTGATTGAGGATCGGCAGCGGGAGCGACACCGCCAGGATGAACTTGTTATCGCCCTGGTCGTAGCGGTAGCCCGGACCGAAGTCGAGCGATGGGTACTGCCGCGCGATCGCGAGCCTGAGTCCCGCTTCGGCCGCACGGTAACGCGCCAGCGCAGCGAGGACATCGGGCCGCCGGATCAACGCCTCATGGATGAGCGCGCCTATCTTCCCGGGTCGGCGCGGATGGGAAATCCCCGCCATAGCTAGGTGGACACCGCGCAACGCTCTCACCGGTAGTCCGAGGGCCGTCGCGAGACCGGCATGGGCCAGGCGCAGTGTGCGCTGGTCCGCTCCAAGACCCAGCTGCGCCTGCTCCTGTGCGAGCGTCGCCCTGTTGAGGATCGCCGCAGAGACCATCCCGGCGCGGTAACGTTGCGCCACCGCACTCTGGTATTGACTCGCCAGAGCGAGCCCCTGCGCCGAGAGCGAGACAGCCCGCTCAGCCGCCCAGAGCGTCAGGAACGCAGTGCGCACTGTGCCGCGCAGTTGCCACGCGGTGACCGCGATCGCCTGTCGCGCCGCCTCGGCCTGTGCGCGCGCCTGTGCCTTGAGCGCGGGGCGTTCGCCGAGGGATTGAATCAAAAAGCTGACGACCGGTCCCACTTTCCAAGGTGATGGAACGGTCGTCGTCGTGTTGTAGCTCGGCTGAAACGAGAGCGTCGGATTGGGCAGCTCCGCCGCGGTCAGCTCGTCTGCCTTCGCAACGCCCCACTGCGCCATCGCAAGCGGCATGTCCGGCCGCTCGTAGGTGGCCACGAGCGTGAGGGTCTTCAGGTTCCATCGCGGCGGTCCGACGCGATGCTCCTCGACCTCGATGAAGCGTAGGAGCCGCGGATCCGACAGGCTTCGTGCCGCAAGCGCGCGCGCCGTGGTCTCGGGATGGATCGGACGTGCCCGATAGGTGGCGCAACTGGCCAGCGGCAGGACGAGCAGGACGGCCAGGCGCCTCGCTGCCCGGAGTGAGATCTCCTTCATACGCCAAGGAGCCTACCCGGGCGCAGGTGACGCGGCGCTGACGCTCAGATTACGATTTCGTAAGCTGCCCTGACCTCGCTGCGGCCGATGCCGGCAGAATGAGCCCCACCCGGGTACCCTCTCCCATTCGGCTCTCGATCTCGACCCGCCCGCCGTGGCGGCTCACGATGCTCTTGACCACCGCCAACCCCAGCCCCGCGTTCTGCTGCGAGCCGGTGCGGGACTGCTCGATGCGGTAGAAGCGCTCGAAGACATGCGGCAGATGCTGCGGCGCAATGCCGCAACCGCTATCCGTCACAGTGATCACGACGTCCTGTCCTCCCGCAGTCGCGGTCAGCTCGACCGAACCGCCCGTCGGCGTGTGCGCGATGGCGTTTGAGATCAGATTGCCGATCGCCTGCTGAAGGAGCGTTCGATCCAGCTCGGCACGCAGGCCCGGCGCGCTCTCGACGCGAAGCTGCACACCACCTTCGCCTGCAGCGGCCTCATAGAATGCGCCGACCGTCGCCAATTCCTCGCCCACGTCGAGCGGCTCGCGCTGCAATGCATCGGCGGCCGTATCCGAACGCGCCAGGAAGAGCAACGTTCGGATCAGCCGCGCAATGCGCGTGCATTCCTCGAAGCAGGAGCCGAGGACATCTCGGTATTCCTCCGCCGAACGCGCTTTTCCCAGCGCCACTTCGATCTCCCCACGCAGGTTATTGATTGGGGTGCGCAGCTCGTGCGCCACATCGTCTGAGAACTGGGAAATGTGAGCGAACGACTGTTCCAGCCGGTCGAGCATGCTGTTGAACGTTTCGGCCAAGCCGCGAAGTTCCTGCGGCAGGCCGTCCGTCGAGATGCGCTCATGAAGCGTGGTGGCGCGGATGCGCTCGGCGGTTCGGCTGATCCCCTCGATCGGACGCATCCCGGCCCGGGCGATGAGAAAGCCCACGACCGCACACAGCACAAGCGATGCGCCGAGCACCAGCCAGAGCCGCTCGCGGTAGCGCGCCAGGAGAAATTCATCATGCGCCCGATCCAGCGCAACCTCCAGAAATCGCGGTTGGGCTCCGCCAATGTGCGCCATGAGCGTCAAAAATGGCTCCCCCTGGCGCGAGAGGATCTGTCGGCTCATGCCGCCGCTCGCTGGGATCGCCGCGAGAACCGCCTTCGTAGGGACAGGCAGCTGTCTCGACAAGCCCGGAGTTTCGATCAGCACTCGCCCGCTCGAATCCAAGACGCGCACGTAAATGTCCGGTCGATGCCCGCGTGCCCGCGGCGCCTCGAGAGCAGACGAAGCGCCCCGCCGAGCGCTCGAGGAACCCAGCAGAAGGGACGCGTTCTCGAGATTGTCCCTGAGGTCGTGCAGGTCCTCCCGATACATGCCGTTGACCAGCACCCAGTAGAGCAACCCCGTCGCCACGATGATCAGCGCGAACGCGGACAGCACATACCAAACGGTCATGCGCAAAGCGATCGACGGGGGCCGCCGAGAGGCGCGCCCGCCGCCGGCCCTACGCTCAGGCGCGTTGCTCGAGGACGTATCCAACGCCGCGCACCGTATGAATGAGCTTCGCCTCGAACGGGTCGTCCACCTTCGACCGCAATCGCCGCATGTGGACTTCGACGACGTTCGAGTCGCTCTCGAAGTTGATGTCCCAGACCTGCTCGGCGATCAGCGTGCGCGAGAGCACTTCGCCACTGCGCTGAAGCAGGAATGAGAGGAGCTGAAATTCCTTCGGCG
>JAJZLX010000412.1 GCA_021850555.1 Pseudomonadota bacterium
CGATCTTGAGGAGGATTTGACGACATGAGATGGGACCATCGATGGGCCGCCATGGCGGCGGCCGGAGTGCTCGGCGTGTGCGGCGCGGCCGGCGCGCATGCCGCTGGAGCGATCGTCAAGACGCTCCCGACCGGAGCGGTGATGAGGTACGCCGGCGGGACGCTCGAGCTGAATATGGTGCGTGCCAACGTACTGCGTGTGCACTTCCTGCCGTACGGACGCGCCACGCCGAAGGCGTTGGTGATGTCCCCTCGTGCCCCTCACGCGGCCGCGACCCCGGTCAGCGTGCGCCACCAAGGCGATCAAATCGTCCTGAAAAGCGGCAGCATGCGGGTGGTCGTCGATCGCAGCGCCGGTACGCTCAGCGTTTACCGGCCGGGTGCTTCGGCGCCCGTTCTGACTCAGCACGGTCTCAGCCTCCTCGGCCGCGACACCTTGGCAGTGCGCTTCCGGCCGCGCAACGCCGCGCTGTACGGCGTGCACGGTTTCAACTCGTTCCAATCGGCGCGCTCGGGCATGCTGCGCATGGGCCGACAGTTCGCCACCGCCGGCTGGGAAGGCGATGCCGGTGCGCCCCTGGTCTGGAGTACCTCGGGGTTCGCCCTGCTGGTGGACAGCCAGAAGACGCTCTTCGATCTCGGCCCGGGTTTCATCAAGGTGCTGCGCGAAACCCGACCCGATCTCGACTATTACCTGATCCTCGGCAATCCGCCGCGGATCTTCTCCACGCTGGATGTCCTGACCGGTCATGCGCCGATGTTCCCCAAATGGTCGTTCGGCTTCATCAACAGCCAGTGGGGGATCAACGAAGGGGAACTGCTGCGCATCGTCCACCAGTACCGCAAGCTGCATATCCCGATCAACGCCTTTGCGCTGGACTTCGACTGGAAAGCCTGGGGCCAGAACAATTACGGCGAATTCCGCTGGAATACCAAGAAATTTCCCGATGGCCCGAGCGGCAAGCTCGGCCGCGAGCTCGCCGCACAGGGTATTCACCTCATCGGGATCATGAAGCCGCGAATCTTCCTGGATACCGTCGAGGGGCGCTATTGCACCAAGCATCACCTGTTCCTCCCGGGTGAAAAGCCGAGCCTCGACTATTGGGCGCACAAGCCGACCAGGACGCTCGACTTCGAGAAGGCCGCGACCCGGAAATTCTTCTTCAACGCGACTCTGCGGCACAGTTTTGCCAGCGGGATCGTCGGCTGGTGGAATGACGAGGCCGATGAGACCGGCAATGACCGGCAGTTCTTCAACATGGAGCGGGCGCTGTACGACGGCCAGCGCAAGTATTTCCCCAAGCAACGCGTCTGGTCGCTGAACCGCAATTTCTGGCTCGGCGCACAACGCTATGCCTACGGTCTGTGGTCCGGGGACATCAAGAGCGGGTTCAAGAGCATGGCCGCGCAGCGCCAGCGCATGCTGAGCGCCATCGACGTCGGCGAAATGTGGTGGGGCATGGACGGCGGCGGCTTCAGTGGGCATCCGTCGGGACAGAATTACGCACGCTGGCTCGAGTTCGACGCCTTTGCGCCGATCACCCGCGTCCACGGCAGTTACCTGCAACGCCGGCAACCGTGGATCTACGGTCAGACGGCCGCCCGAGCCGCCACCGGCGCCCTCGATCTGCGCTACCGTCTCTTCCCCTATATCTATTCCCTCGCCTGGCACGAGCACCGCACGGGAATCGGCCTGGTCCGGCCGCTGTACTTCTCGTGGCCGCATGACCGGCACGTGCGCAACGACTACAGCGCCTGGATGTTCGGGCCGTCGCTCCTGGTCTCGCCCGTGGTCGGCCACAACCAGCGCGTGAAGAACCTCTACCTGCCCCCCGGCACTTGGACCAATTTCTTCACCGGCAAGGTCTACCGCGGCAATCGGGTCATTACGCTCAAACTCGACAACAAGACGTTTGCCGACATACCGCTGTTCGTCCGCCAGGGGGCGATCATCCCGACCCAGCCGCTGATGCAGTACATCGGCCAGCATCCCGTGACGAAACTGACTGTCGAGGTGTTTCCAGCCAGGAAGGCCAGCCACTTCGATTATTACGACGACGACGGCGAGACCTACGCCTACCAGCACGGCGATTACTTCCTGCAGCGACTCGGCACCCAGGCGCACGCAGGCGCCGTTCGGCTGACGCTCGGCGCGGTGCGCGGAACGTATAAGCCCGCGCTCCGCCGCTACCTGTTCGTCGTGCACCGGGTGCAAGCCCGCGCCGTCACCGCCGACGGGCGCGCGTTGAAACCCGCCGCCGGTCTCGTGGCGCTCAGCGGCTGCCGAACCGTCTGCTGGGCGCGGGGCCACAATCGGGCCGAGGCCCTCACGTTCGTCGACGTGCCGGCCGGCAAGCCGTATCACGTGAGCATCGAGAAAGTCCGCCGCGCGAGCGGTGCAAATTCCAACTGAACGAAGCGCCGCACACAGCCGGCCCGGGGTCCCGGGCCGGGTGTGCGCGCCGGGACGCATCCGGAGTGACCGGAGTCGAGCCGCCGCTGAGCGGACCGCCCCCGCACGATGCGGGGTTGGAGTGCGCCCTGGAGGGTTTGACGAGAGGGGTCAACCGATGATCGCAGACACGCACCCGGGCGAGGCGCCATGGCGCCGCACGCCTCTGCTCATGCTCCTTCTGCTCGCCGGATCGCTGCTTGTTCTGCCCGCTTGCGCGCAGGCCTGCGGGAACAACAACAACATCCACTGGCGCGAGATATTCCACGATCAGGGTCCGATGTTCGACAGCAACCCGGAACCCGCCCCGGATGCGTCCGTCACCCTGACCTTGCGGGTTTGTTATCACGACATCACCAGCGCCAATATCGTCTACTACGACACGGCGACCGGCGCTGAGACCTGGGTTCCGATGAGCTGGGCGTCCACCGATCCGACCGGTCAGTTCGACTATTGGCAAGGCACGATCAGCAACGTCGGCAGCTCGGAGCTGCGCTACTGGTTCCAGATCAATGACGGCACCGCAACCGCGTGGTACAACGCGGCCGGCGTCAGCTCAACCGAGCCTGCCGCCACGAATTCCGATAACTTCTTCATCATTCCGGGCTTTACGACCCCGGACTGGATGAAAAACGGGGTCGGCTACGAGATCTTCGTCGACCGGTTCTACGACGGCAATACGAGCAACGACATCACCACCGACGAGTACTCCTACGGCGGCTGTGAAACGGAGCAGCATACTTGGAGCAGCGGTTACACCAGTGTCGTCGCCAACCAGGGCAGTGCCTGCAACAGCGAGGTGTTCTTCGGGGGCGACCTGGTCGGCATTCAGGACAAGCTGTCGTACATAAAGCAGACCCTCGGTGCCAATATACTTTATCTGACTCCGATCTTCGAATCGCCGACCAATCACAAATACGACACGGCGGATTATTACGCGGTGGACCCGGCGTTCGGCACGAACACGGACCTGGAGAATCTCATCGCCGCCATCCACAGCAGCAGCAACGGACCGCAGGGGTACATCATCCTCGACGGGGTGTTCAACCACACCGGCGACACGAACTGCTGGTTCGGCAAGTACACGTATTGGAACGAGAGCTGCAACGTGGTCGGTGCCTACCAGTCGCAGTCGAGCTCGTATTACGACTATTACACGTTCCAGTCCTGGCCCACGGAGTATTCCGACTTCCTCGGCGTGTGCGGAACCAGCAACTCCGGCATCTGCAGCATGCCGAAGCTGAACTATGGAGCGACCGGATCGCCGGTGCGCGAGCAGATCTATGGGAGCCCGAGCTCGGTGATGCAGACCTACCTCAAA
>JAJZLX010000559.1:0-487 GCA_021850555.1 Pseudomonadota bacterium
CGACTCTGGCACGTTTGGAATTAACGGTACAATATGGCGGCTCTTCTGGCGCCGCCGAGTCCCTGAGGGTTCAGAAATGCCGCAACGTCCAGCGTTGGGCGGTTCAAATTCTCGATCGGCCCGCCGTGCGCCGCGGCCCCACGGTCAACCGGATCAGCGGTGAGCCCTCGAGCCGGCTGCACGAGCGGCACGATGCACGGGATTTCGAGACCAGGACGCAGGAGAAGCTCGAGGCGGCCCGCTAAACGCCTACCCGTTCGATTCCCCGCGGCCCGCGTCTCCTATCGACAGCGAACGGTCCGGCTGACGGTTCGCACGCCGGGACCCAAGAGAGAGGCCGTCCCGATTGTGCAAACCGCCAGCCGAAAGCGTGCCCGGTCATCTCACTCCGAGAACTCAGACCGTCCTGCGCGTCCAAAGATTGCGCGGCGGCTTCACAGCTCACCAAAGACGCACGATGTCCCCGTGCGCGAAGATCGGTCCCACC
>JAJZLX010000559.1:501-3772 GCA_021850555.1 Pseudomonadota bacterium
ATCGCGGTCCGGGCGTAGAGTTCTGCCGGCACCCCGATGTCCGCCACGTACAGCTCGCCTACGCAATCTCTCGCCGCCTGGAGCGCCAGTCCCTTTTTGGGTAATGCCAGGGTCATCGTGACGCGGGCCCGGATGGCCGGTTCGTGAGCGAGTCCGGAGCTGGCATCGACACCGGACGGCACGTCGAGCGCGATGATTGCAGCAGGCTGGCCATTTGCCCAACCGATCAGTTGCGCAGTCGTGCCCCGGGGTGGCCCCTCCAAGCCGTAGCCGATCAGGCCATCGAGAACGGCATCGAATGCCTCCTCGGGAATCGGTGTTCTCGCCCCCTCGGCCGCGGAAAGAACCCCTAGGCGCTGCAGAGTCCGCGCCTGTTGCTGGGTGACGGGCGCGAGTTTCGGGATGGATCGAGTCAGAAAGACACTGACGTGAGCGCCGCAGCCATGCAGTCGCCGCGCCGCCGCCAGCGCTCCGCCCCCGTTACCGCCGGATCCCCCCAGGACCGCAATGCGTCTCCCGACCGGCTCCCCGGCCAAGAGCCGCTCGCGCGTCAGGTGCGCCAGATTGCGACCGGCGCTCTCCATCATCTGGATCAATCCGATCTCGAAGTCGTCCACCATGAGGCGGTCCACTTCGCGCATCTGCGCCGCATCCACAAAAGGCAGCGACATGTCATCCGGCTCTTTCATAACGTGCGATCTCGACATGGCACACAGGTTTGGCGCGTCACTCGGCGCACATTCGAAGCCCTGCGTGCTTGGCGCGACGCTGGCGAGTGTTCTGACCGCTGCGATGCGGATACGGGCATCCGAGTGCGACGGGGGCTTTCTGCACGTCCCTTCGACTCCCGAGTCCACCCTCCGTTACAGCTCACCACCTCGGCTGCGCCTCGAGGAGAGGATGTCAACCTCTCCATTCTCGTCCAAGCCCAGATGCGCCTTGCAGGGGGGGCGCAATTTCCGCTCATGCGGCAGGGTCTAGTGCACGTGTGGTCGGCGTTTCCCGGAGGGTTGATGAGTGTAGTGAGCGGTAAGCCGCAATCGAGCTACCCGTGGATTGTGCGTCTATTTCTCTGGAAGCAAAGACGCACCTATGGGCGTGTGCTCGACCCAAGCCTCCTGTGGGGTCGATCCCCCTGGGTGTTCGCCGGGCTCGCATCGCTGTACGGAGCGCTCGATCGACGTTCCTCGCCGATATCTCCCGCGCTGCGATCCTTGGTCACGGTACGGGTCTCGCAGATCAACCACTGCGCGTTCTGCGTTGACGTCAACAGCGCCACCCTTCGTCGGCGTGGCGTATCGCTCGAGAAGATCGCGCAGCTCCCGGACTGGCGATCAAGCGGTTCGTTCGCTGCTGATGAGTGTCTCGCGCTCGAGTATGCCGAGGCCATGACGCTCAATCGCGTCGATGACGCGCTGCGCGATCGAATCAAGCAACGCTGGAGCGACGATACCATCGTCGAGCTCACCGGCCTCATCGCCTTCCAGAACCTCTCCTCAAAGTTCAACGCGGCGCTCGACGTACCGGCGCAAGGGTTCTGCAGTATTCCGGACCCGAAATGACGACGCCGACACTTTCCATTCCCGGTGAGGGCGCCGCGGCCGTACAGTCCATCGACCCGGAGATGTCTCCGGTCGCATCACTCGAGATGCGGACTCTCGCGGGCCGCCAGCGCGTGATCCTGCGCGGCCCCTGGACCCTCAAGGGCATGAGACACAATTTGCCTGCCCTGCGTACCCGACTCGACGCACTCGCCCGCAACCCAAGCCACCTCTGGGACCTGCGCGCGATCGAGGCGCTCGACAGCATCGGGACCCTGATTCTGTGGCAGGCCTGGGGTGGGCGGCTGCCGAACCATCTGCGCTCCCGCAGGGGGCACCTCACTCTCCTTCAGCAATGGTCCACCTATCGTCCCCTGCCACCCTCACGCCGAATGCCTCTCCTGAGGCATCTGAGTCTGGCGGCCGGCCTGCGCCTGCTCGCGACCCTGTCGCACCTGCAATCAGCCGTCACCCTGCTCGGCAGGCTGGTCCTCGACTCATTACCCTTGGTTCGCCGCCCAGCTCGAATTCCCTGGAGGGACATATCCAGCACCATCTACGAGGCAGGCGTACGGGCCATGCTGCTCACCGCCCTGGTCGGCGCTCTGGTGGGCATGGTGGTCAGCAACCTCTCGTCCCTGGAGCTGCGAGCCCTCGGAGCACAGATCCTGGTGGTCAAGATTGTGGGCTTGGGCGTGACGCGGGAGCTCGGCCCGATGCTCACGACCATTCTGGTCGCCGCCCGGTCCGGATCCGCAATGACCGCGCAGCTCGGCGTGATGCGGGTGACCCAGGAGCTCGATGCGCTCTCGGCGATGGGCATTCCGCACACGGTGCGACTGGTGCTGCCCAAGGCGATCGCGCTGCTCGTTGCCGTGCCCCTGTTGGTCGTCTGGACGGATGCGGCGGCGATCTTCGGTGGCATGGCGGCCGCCAAGGCGCTGCTCGGCATGAGCTACGGACAGTTCCTCGCAGCTCTGCCCCACGCGGTGCCCGTGCTGGACTTTTGGATCGGCATCGGCAAAGCCTCGGTATTCGGCATGATGCTGGCGATGACAGCTGCGCATTTCGGCCTGCGCATCAAAGCCAATGCCGTCAGCTTGAGCAAGGAGACCACCAACTCCGTGGTCACAATGATCACGCTCGTGATCGTGCTCGATGCACTGTTCGCCATGCTTCTTTCCGGCGCGGGCTTGCAATGAACACCGTGCAACGGCCCGAGAGCGCACCGACCTTTGGGCAAACCGATGACAGATGTGCCATACGGCTCGAGCACATCGTCACCCGTCTGGACGGGCGCACGATTCATGAAAACTTGAGTCTGTGCGTGCGTCAAGGAGAGATTCTGGGTCTCGTCGGCGCCTCCGGCAGCGGCAAGACCACGTTGTTGCGCGAGATCATTGGCCTGGAAAGCCCGAGCGAGGGGCGCATCACCGTCGCGGGGGAGCTCCTGCAGGCGCTGGATGCGATGTCGGAGAGCCGATTGCGTGAGAGCTGCGGTGTCGTCTTCCAGGGCGGCGCGCTCTTCAGCTCGCTCAGCGTATTCGACAACGTCGCCATGCCGCTGCGAGAGCTGAAGCTTCTCGAGGAGCCCCTCATCTCGAAGCTGGTGTGCCAGAAATTGCGCAGCGTCGGGCTGCGTCCGGATGCGGCTCATCTCATGCCCGCGCAATTGTCCGGGGGCATGGTCAAGCGGGCGGCGCTCGCCCGAGCGCTCGCGCTCGAGCCGG
>JAJZLX010000157.1 GCA_021850555.1 Pseudomonadota bacterium
GAGGCCCATCAGCTCCCCGCACGCGAGCCGCAACGCCTCGAGCCGTGTCTTGAGCTCGGTATCGGCGTTGAGATCCGCCACGCTCTCCCGTCCGGTGCGGCCGAGGTCCGTGGCGCGCATCATGACCAGGGGCATGCCGTTGTCGATGCAGGTGACCTCGATCGGGCCGATGCCCTCGACGGTGGCGGTGTCGCGGACGCGGCCGGTCGGCAGCAGCCCCGAGCACACCGAGCCCGCGGTGTCGAGAAAATTGATCTTGATCGGCGCGCTGGTGCCCGGTACGCCGTCGATCCGAGCATCCCCCTCGTAGCTGACTCGACCCCCCGGGGTCTGCACCGTGATGTCGCACAGCATGTCGGTATTGCGGGTCAGCACGCGAAAGGTGCTGGTCTCGCCCTGCGCCCGCACCATGCCGGTCTCCAGGGCGTAGGGCACGACGGCCGCCAGCATGTTGCCGCAATTCGGCGTCGTGTCGACCACGGGCTTGTCCGGCACCACCTGGGCGAACAGGAACTCCAGATCGACCCCCGGCCGCGTGCCGCGGCGGATGATACCCACTTTGCTCGTGAGCGGATGGCCTCCGCCCAGGCCGTCGATCTCGCGTCGATCGGGCGAGCCCATGACCGCGAGCAGCACCCGATCGCGCGTCGGCACGTCGGCCGGCAGATCGGTCTCGTTGAAAAACGGTCCGCGGGACGTTCCGCCCCGCATGAACAGGCAAGGGATGGGCGTCTGCATGGTGATGAGCGCGATGGCCTCGCAGGATTTGCGATTATGGCCCCGTCGCCGATGTCCTCCAAGCCGGGGTCGAGACTAGCAGCTATCGACGTTTTCTATAGCGGCTCGCCGTGCTTCGCGGTCCGTTTCACCCCGCCGCCCTCGCCCTGCCTCGCAAGGTGAGGGCGGCACTTTCCCCGGGGGACGGTTCCGACCGCACCGCCCCGCTCCCCGGGGACCCGCGCCAGCCTCCTGCAGCTCAACTGCGCGTGCGCCACCCGTCATGGTACCCCTCGCGGGCATCGCGGGCGTAGGGAACGGGGGAGACCTTGACGCGCACCTCGACCTGCCTGTGCCGCTCGACGGTGCTCTTGCGGGTGCCACCGTTCTCTTCGCCCCACAGGAGGGTCAGCACATCGCCGATCTGCACGTCCGGATCGACCACGCCGAGGGACAGCGCGGTGCGCTCGTTGAAGCTGTAACCGCCGAACATCGAATAGCCGACGACCTTGCCCCCGCGCAGCACGGCGTCATACGAGGCGGAGGCATAGTTCGCGATCGGCAGGTCGAAGAATTTGCAGCTCTCCTCGCCCGGCCTGAACAGCGACCCGTAGAGGTTCGCCATGTCCTCACCGTGCCAGGCAAAGGTGACCTTTTTGCGCTGCGGCTGCCCGGCCAATCGCTCCAGTGCCTCCCGCCCGGCGAAATCGTGGTCAAACTTCACGAACGGCCCATAGCCGAGCGCATGCGGCGTCAGATAGTAGTCCTCGATCCGATCGGACACGAAGCTGCCACCGATCGAGCCCGAGCCTTCATAGCCGTCCGCCGGCAGCCACTCGCGGTACGGGCGCATCTTCTCGCCGGTATACACCGCAGGCAGCGGCGAGGGGATCCAGCCCGACTCGAGCGTGTTGCTCGCATAGGCGCGCGAGCCCACCTGCACCAGGCCAAACTCCCGGCCCGCCTCCAGTATGGCCTCGCGCACCTCGTCGTACTCGGCATAAGGACCCCAGATCTCGAGCCCGGGCGCTCCGGCCATCCCGTGACGCAGCGCCCGCACCCGCCGGCCCTTGATGTCGATGCTGCCCAGCGTGAAAAAGCGGATATCCGGCAGTTTCGCCCCGTTCAGCTTCTCGAGCACCTGCCAGGCCCGCGGGCCCTGCACCTGGAAGCGGTAGTGCCGGCGCGCGACCGCCTTGCCGCGCGGATGCGACGGCGAGCGGTCGTCCCGGATGTACTCCACCTGCCACCGCCCGCTGCGGCAATGAAACTCTATCCAGTTGACCGTCGGCGCGCGACCGACGAACAGCAGCTCGCGCTCCGCCAGGTAAAAGAGAATGCCGTCGCCAATCACATACCCGTCGTACGACAGCGGCACCATCTGCTTCGCCTTGCCCGGCGTGAACTGCGCGAAACTGTTGATGGTGAGGTAGGACATGAGCGCGAGCGCGTCCGGTCCCTTCACCGTCATCTCCGCCATATGATGCGACTGGTCGAACAGCACCGCCGCTTCACGCCAGGCGCGCTGCTCATCCCGCCAGTTGGAGAACTCGCTCGGCACCACCGGGTACACGTACGCCCCGAGCTGCGAGTTGCGCAGCAGCTCCACCAGGTTGCCGCTGCTCTGCAGAAGTTGTTCCAGGCTGCGCTGATTCATGAACTCACCCTTGGTACGACTGGTGCGTCACGGTAGCGGGTCTTGCCCGCAGTCGAAAGTCCAAAGTGAAAATGCCAGCTATCGGCCGCGCCGATAATACCGGCGAGCCCGCCGATCGCGCCCGGACGCGGGGGGCATCGCGCGTCCGCGTCCGACAGGCGCCCGAGCTGCGCCCGGCGGGCGGCCCACACGACCCGCAGCGAACAAAAACTCGCCCTGCGGCGCTTGTGTCACACTGCCCTCACCATTAGGGTCACGTTCGGTCTGTGAGCACCCGCCCGACCGGGTGCTGCGTACCCACGAACCCTCGGAGTCCGTCATGATGAACGCCGTCAGCGCGCCACAGGCTGCGCAGGAGATCGCCGAGCCGCCCGCCCTGTCCTGCGCCCTCAGCGCATTCCTCGAGCGCAGGCCGCGCCTGCTGGTGAACGGGGAATGGGTCGAACCGCACGGCCAGGGCCGGATTGCGGTCATCGACCCGGCCACGGAACGCCAGATCGCGCAGATCGCCGACGCGGATGCCGAGGACGTCGATCGTGCCGTGCGTGCGGCGCGCGCAGCCTTCGAGAGCGGCCCGTGGGCGCAGATGCTGCCGGATGAGCGCGAGCGACTCATGTGGCGGCTGGCGGAGCTGATGGAACGACACGCCGCGGAGCTCGCCGAGCTCGAGAGCCTCGACAACGGCAAACCGATTGCACTTGCACGCCTGGTGGACGTGCCCGGCGCGATCGCGCACCTGCGCTACATGGCCGGCTGGGCGAGCAAAATCGACGGCTCGACCTTCAAGACCTCGCTCAGGACCTCGCCGCGCTCACCCCCGGGCGTGCAGTTCCACACCTACACGGTGCGCGAGCCGGTGGGCGTGGTCGCCCAGATCATTCCGTGGAATTTCCCGCTGCTGATGGCGGCCCTGAAGCTCGCGCCGGTGCTCGCCACCGGCTGCACCAGCGTACTCAAGCCCGCCGAGCAGACGCCGCTCAGCGCATTGCGTCTGGGCGAGCTGATCCTCGAGGCCGGCTTCCCCCCGGGCGTGGTCAACATCCTGACCGGACTCGGAGAGAGCACCGGGGCGGCGCTCGTCGCCCATCCCGGCGTCGACAAGATCGCGTTCACCGGCTCGACCGAAGTCGGCAAAATCATCAACATCGCGGCCACCGCAACGCTGAAGCGCGTTTCACTCGAGCTCGGCGGCAAGTCGCCGGTGATCGTGCTGCCCGACGTCGATCCGCAGACCGTGGCGAGCGGCGCCGCCCAGGCGGTGTTCTTCAACTCCGGACAGGTCTGCGTGGCCGGCTCGCGCCTGTTCGTGCAGCGGCGGGTCTTCGACAAAGTCATCGAAGGGGTGAGCGACGCCGCGCGGTCGATCATCATCGGTCCGG
>JAJZLX010000411.1 GCA_021850555.1 Pseudomonadota bacterium
TCGCCGACGCGGCCCACGAGCTGCGCACACCGCTCACCGCGCTGCATCTGCAGCTGGGCGCCCTGGAACGCGCCGGGACCGACGAGGAACGGGCCGAGGCAACGCAAAGGCTCTCCGCCGGCGTGCAGCGCTCGATCCGGCTGGTCGAGCAGCTGCTCTCGCTCGAGCGGCAGGCGCCGCGCATCGAGGCGGCGCGCGGCCGCATTGCGCTCGATGAGCTCGCGCGCGAGGTTGTGGCGGAGCTGGTTCCGCTTGCCGACGCGCGCGGGATCGACCTCGGCATGGCGGAGGCGCAGGGGGCGCTCATACAAGGGGAATCGGACTCGATCGCGACGCTGGTCCGCAATCTAGTCGACAATGCCGTGCGCTACACGCCCCGAGGTGGCCGGGTCGATGTGTCGGTGACCGCCCCCGGCGCGGCCGGCCAGCCGGTGAAATTGAGGGTCGCCGACAATGGGCCGGGCATCGCGCCCGAGGAGCGGGCCCGGGTGTTCGACCGTTTCTACCGCCATCCCGGCACTCAGGTGCCCGGGAGCGGCCTGGGACTCGCCATCGTCAAGGCCATCGCTGACGCCCATGGCGCCGACATCGAACTCGGCGCAGGAGAAGGCGGCCGCGGCCTGGCGGTAACCGTCTCGTTTCCGGCGGTCTCACCGCGCTGACGCGCGTGCGCGCCGGCTCGGACCGCGCCTCATTTCGCGTGCTTCGACTTCAGCGCCAGCAGGAACTGCGCGATGGCGGCGCGATAGGCCCGCCGGTCGGTCCTGGGCGTGAAATCGCTGCTGGCGTTGGCCGCAGTCAGCAGCTCGACTCGATCGCCGTAGAAGCGCAACAGGTAGGCCAGCTGCCGGGCATCGGCCGCGCGCGCGCCACCGCCTGCGAGCCCCTGCACGATCAGTACCGGCTGCAGGATGCGCCGCACGTTGCCGATCGGAGAGATCCGACGCAGAAACTCGGCGGTCTCGGGGTCCCGCGGGTTGCCAAACCGCGCCGCGCGGAACTGACGCTGGAATTTGGGACCGTGTGCGACGTAATCGGCAAGGTTGGCGATGCCATCGATGTCGATCGCCCCGAGCAGATGCCGATCGAACAGCGCCAGCGCGTTCACCGCCAGCCAACCGCCATACCCGCGGCCCATCACCACGATCCGGTGCGCATCGAACCCCGGCTGCAGACCAATCCAGACCATCAGCGCACCGATGTCGCGGAGCGCATCCGTGCGCTGCGCTCCGGCGGCGAGGGCGCGGAAGTCCCGCCCGTAGCCTGCGGAGCCGCGCACGTTCGGCGCGATCACCGCATAGCCGAGATCGTTGGTCACGAATTGCAGAAACGGCCGCCAGCGGGGCCTGAACTGGCCGGCGGCTCCGGCGTGCAGCACGATCAGCACCGGTGCGGGCCCGGACCCGGGCGGCAGATAGACGTACGCGGACAGCATCCGCCAATGGCCGTCGACCCGGTCCCAGGTCGGGTAGTGGATGAGCCGGCTCGTGGCCGGCGCGGCGGTGGCAATTGTGCCCGCAGTCCCGCGCGTCCAGCGCCGAACCAGGCCGCTCCGCAGGTCATACACGTACGCTTCGGGCGGCTGCCAGCCGGACTGGAAGGTAAAGCCCAGTCGGTGTCCGGAATCGAATTGCAGGTTGCCGATGACCCCGTCGTGCAGCCACGGCACCGCGACATCGAGCCGCAGCTGCCGATTGAGCACGTGCAGGACGCTGTGCCCGTCGTTATCGAGCGTGTAGGCGATGTAGTGGCCGTTGGGGCTGGCCGCGAACTGCTCGACGCTCCAGGGGGCTCGGGCCGAGAGCGCCCGCACGCGGCCCGACGCCTCGTCCAGCTGCAGCAGCCGCTCGTACTGCCCGCCCTGGTCCGAAACGTAATCAATCGCGGCTCCGCCGGGGGCGAAGCGGGCGCCGCGGAGGCGGGCCGCCGGGATGGGCAGCCGGCGCAGCTCGCCGTCGGCAATGCGCCCGAGATAGAGCGACTCGTCATCGGGTCCCGTATCGTCCTTCAAGAGCACGTGCCGCCCATTGCGCGACCAGTCGAGCAGCCGCCAACGACCGGCCAGCCCTCCGACCACCAGCCGGGGAAACCCGGCCCCCGCGGCGTCCGTGACATAGACCGCCTCCCGGTCGCCATCCGGGGTGGCCGCGAGAAACGCAATGCGCCGGCCGTGAGCCGACCAGACAGGCAGACCGATCACCGGCTGGCCGGACCCGAGCGCATGGGTCGTATGCGGGCCGACCACATACCACTCGGTACCCTGCGTCGATCGCTGCGCGTACAGCAATCTCGTACCCACGCGCGGGGCGAGCGCCCACGGGACCCGGCCGCCCGGTGCGGCGAGTGTGATCGGCTTGCGCCCCGGGGAGGTGAGCCGCCGCAGCATATGCCGGCCGCGCTCGTGCACGTCGATCAGCATTCCGCCGCCCGGCAGCCAGCCGAGGAAGCGCGAGCCGCGCCAGCGCTCGGCACGGGCCAGGCGGCGCATGATTTGCGGCTCGGGGGGCGGCATATCGCTGAAATGCAGCGCGCCGCTGTGGCGATTGAGGATGAGCGCGGGGCGCGCCCCCGCGCCGGGCATGAGACAAACAGCGAGTAGTGCCGTGGCGGCGAGCGCCCGGCCAGCCATCGTCGGGAAAGACATGTGCCTATGCTAACTCAACCGGCTACCATCGCCGCATGAACGATGAAGCGACGGCACAGCCGACCCCGCGGCTTTGGCGCCATCCCGACGGCATCACGGCGATCGATACCGAATATCTGTATCCCGGCCACGCCGCCGCGCACCTCGTGCAGCAGGGCTCTCGGGCGGCTTTCGTCGACGTCGGCACCAACGATTCGGTGCCGTATCTGCTGGCGGGACTGCGCGCACTCGGCGTGGCGCCCCAGGCGGTCGAGTTCGTCCTGCTCACCCATGTCCACCTGGATCACGCGGGGGGCGCCGGCCGGCTCATGCGCGCGCTGCCGAATGCGCTGTGCGTCGTGCATCCACGCGGCGCGCGGCACATGATCGAGCCGGCCAAGCTCATCGCCGGTGCCCGTGCCGTGTACGGCGCGGAGCGCTTCGAGCGCTTGTATGGGCATATCGAGCCCATCGCCGCCGAGCGGGTCCGGATCACGCAGGACGGCGAGTGCCTGAGCCTGGCGGGCCGGAGCTTCGAGATCCTGCACACCCCCGGCCATGCGCTGCACCATCAAGCCTTCCTCGACCCGGCGCATCGCTGTGCGTTCACGGGCGACACCTTCGGCATCTCGTACCGTGAGCTCGACAGCGCGGCCGGCGCTTTCATCCTGCCCACCACCACCCCGACACAGTTCGATCCGGACCAGCTGTGCGCCTCCATCGACCGGCTGCTCGAGCGCAAGCCCGAGGCCATGTACTTGATGCATTACAGCCGGGTCGTCGGCGTAGCGCGGCTCGGCGCATCGTTGCAACGCCAGATCCGGGAATTCGAGCGCATCGCGCGCGCGGCGGCCACGGCCCCGGATCGCGCCGGCGCCATCCGGGAGGCCATGTGGAAGGTCTGGCACGAGCTGGCCGTGAATCATGGCTGTCCAGTTGGAACGGCGCGCCTGCGCGAGCTGCTCGGGGGGGATCTCGAACTGAACACCCAGGGACTGGTCCATTGGCTGGACACCCGCGCAAGATGAGCGGATAAGGACCCCGGTGATCCCTGACAGGCCCGGCGCGGCCTTAAGGATCACTTAAGATTGCCCGTTTATGCTGTGACGGTCGCGTATGGCGTTTCC
>JAJZLX010000054.1 GCA_021850555.1 Pseudomonadota bacterium
CCAGTGATACGGGCCCAGCCGGCGAGGCCGGGCGAGCAGCACCAGCGGGCTCTCCTGGCCGCGGACCATGCGCACAGCGGCCACGCGAGGCTCGAGCGCGAACGAATCGGGGCCGGTGAGCGCAACCTGGGCCTCCATCGTCCGCGCGGCGTTCTGGGTGAACACGAACTCGATGGATTGAGTGCTGCCGAGGCGCCAGCGCTGGGGACCGGCGACACGCAGCCGCACGGAGCGCCGCCGCCGGACAGCGCTCTCATAGGCCAGCCCGGCGAGCAGCAGTCCGGCGGGGATGCACCAGAGGTGGGCCCAGCCGCTGTCCCATTCGCCGAGGATGGCGAGAATCCCGGCCAGCAGGACCAGCAGCAGCGCGTTGCGGCGCAGGCTCACGGGGGCGCGAGCGGCCGCGCTCAGCGCGGCACCACGACTCGCTCCAGGAGCGTCGCGGCCAAGTCCCGTCCGTGGACCGCTTCCAGGAGTGCCTCGGGTGTCAGGGCCAGGCGGTGCGGTACCACCCACGGTGTCACGCGCTTGACGTCATCGGGCGTCACGAACTCCCCGCCGCGCAGCCCGGCGGCAACACGCGCCGCGCGCAGCAGGGCAATCGCCCCGCGCGTCGACAGACCGAGCGCAATCTGCGCCTGCTCGCGTGATGCGCGGGCGAGCGCGAGGATGTACTCGAGGATCTCGTTCGAGACGTGCACCCGATCCGCGCAGGCGCGCGCCGCTGCGATGGCCTCCGGACCGAGGGTTGTCCCAATCGCGGCCCCGGCGGCGGGGCCCTCGACGGAGGCGATCGTGCCGTAGTGCTCGAGCACGTGCCGCTCGTCCTCGCCGGCCGGGTAGGCGACCTCGATGCGCATCATGAACCGGTCGAGCTGCGACTCCGGCAGGGGGAAGGTTCCTTCGAATTCATGCGGATTCTGGGTGGCGATGACCAGGAACGCCGGCGGCAGGCGATAGGTCTGACGGTCGAGCGACACCTGCCGCTCCTCCATTGCTTGCAGCAGCGCCGATTGCGTCTTGGGGCTGGCGCGGTTGATCTCGTCGAACAGCAGCACGTCGGTGAATACCGGGCCGGGGTGCAGCGTGAACTTGCGGCTTGCCTCGTCGAATACGTGGGTGCCGATGATGTCGGCCGGCATCAGGTCGGTCGTGCCTTGCACGCGCGTGAAGCGTCCGGCGAGCGCCGCCGCCAGGCTCTTGGCGAGCAGTGTCTTGCCGAGGCCGGGCGGGCCCTCCAGCAGCGCGTGCCCGCGCGCGACCACGGCGATGATCAAGGCGTGGATCAGCTCGTGCAGCCCGAATACCGTCTCGCCGAGGTGTTGCTGGATGCCGTGATCCAGCTCTTCGAGTGGGTTCATGTCAGTTGCTTTCTCAGCCGTGCCAAAAGGGTCTGTAATTGCATCAAATCCAGGTGTGCCCCGGTGTGTGCGAGCGCCCGGAAGCGCTCAAGGGCATGGTAGTCGCGCGCCGCCACGCCGCTCTCGGCGGCGAGCCACCGCCACGGATCGGCCTGGGGCATGCGCTCGCGCAACTGCGCGATGAACTGCTCGATCAGTCGCCGAGCGACGTCGGCGGGGGGCACGACGGCCGCGAGGTAGCGGGCGCTGCCTTCGATGTAGGCGGATTCATCGAGCGGCTGCCAGCGCGAGGGCGCGGCGCGCAGCGGCTGCGATCCGAGGACGAACACCAGCCACAACAGTACCAGGCAGCCGAGCGTGGCGTGCAGGCGGGGATCGGCGAAGAACGCCGCGGCGTCGTAGACGGCAGCAAGCCCCGCGTGCGCATCGTCGAATATCACGGCGCCGCCCGGGCCGCGTGACCAAGCGAGCACGTTGGCGAGGAAGCGCGCGTTGCCGCCCAGGGCCAGACCCGCATTGGAAAATGGACTGGCGACGGCCGTCAGGATGATTTGTCCGCTCCCGAGCGGCACCAGCCACAGCGCGGGCACTTTGCGCCGAGCGAATGCGGCGAGCACGAGCGGGGTTGTCGCGCCGCTCTGATGTGCCCGCCACAGCCGCGAGGGCAGCGCGCTGGTCGGCTGCAGCGCACCGACTCCGCGCAGCAGAGGACTGGGACTACTCGGCGTGATCTTCGGGTGACGCACGGTGAGCGCGCGCAGCGCGCTCGTGATGGCCTGCGGCGTGAATCTCAGTCCCGTGAGCCGCTCGAGGTCGTCGAGTTCCGCGCCCTCGCGCATGTCCGCGGCCCACAGCGGTGTGTCGTCCAGGGCGGCGGCGATCAACACGGTGTTGCCTTGCGCCACCCAGTGCTTCAGATAGGCCAGTCCCGCGGGGCGCATGGGTATGCGTTGCGGCAGTGTCACGAGCAGCACATTACCGTCCGGGCGCGACAGCAGCCCGGACAGCCGAGCGTATCGCCGGCGCAGGCTCACTCGCGGGATGCGCTCCGCGCCGAGCCAGCGCCAGATCGCCAGGTACCCGTAAGGCCGTCTATCGGTGGACAGGGGCTGACCGTCGGAGATCCGCGGGCCCTGGGGTTTCGGGAAAATCAGCGCGTAGAAAAGCAACAGCGCCCCTGCCGCCAGCGCCAGAGTCGTCAGCCGCTCCTTCACCGCGCTTCCTCGCCGGCATCGCCAGGTGGCGTGCCGAGCTGCGCGTGCAATGTCCGAGCGTCGAGCAGCATCGATTCCGGGACCGTCAGCGCGGTGTCGGGGCCGAAGCGCTCCCGTTCCGCCAGCAGCGCGATCTGCGCGAAACCGCGCCGCTGTGCCTCGCTGTCGAATCGGGCGCGCGCGATGAGTTCGCGGCAGGTCAGGTCCCGTGCGCGATCCAGGCGATGCGTCCCCAGCAGCGCATCGATCAGCAGGCACAGCAGCCCGGAGGGCTGGTCGCGCAACGCGGCCCAGTCCGGTGTGCCGGGCGGCGGCGCGGCGGGCGTGGGCGCCGGGCTGGCCCGGCGCGGCCGGCGCGCGCCGCGGACGTACTTCGAGCCGAGCAGGCCCGCCGCGCGCAGTTGCAGGATGATCGCCAGCACCGCGGTCGCGATCAACGCCGCACCGGCGAACCAGATCGCCTCGACCAACAGCTGACGGTCACGGGGTCCGCGCGCCAGTGATCGAAGCCATCGCTCGAGGAGCGTCGCGAGCGGGGCGATCCAGCCGTGGACCCAGTTGAAAAGACGGTCCCAAAGCGACGGTGGCGGCGCGGGCGGGCGCCGCGGCGCGAGCCCGAGGGCGGTGCTGCGCAGCGTTGCCGGGTCGGGCAGTGCCGAGCGCGGTCTGCCCCGGTAGCGGCGCGCCAGTGTGCTCAGCTCGCCCAGACCGGTGGAGGTCAGCGTCCGCCGCCAATGATGTGGCAGCAGCGCGCGCACGTGCAGCCGGGCCAGCGCCCGCTCGACGCCGGGGCATGCCGCGCGCAGGGCCGTCAACCCGTGAATCGCGGGCTTGTGCGCCGCGCAGCGCGCGATGACGGTCCGGGCGGCAAGGGACTCAGCCCGCAGCGGCGCGGCGGCCGCGAGCGCTGCCAGTATGAGTCCCGTGATCCATCGGGCCGGCATCGCTCAGCTGCCGCGCAAAGCCTCCGCGCGCGCCTCGAGATCACTGCCCTCGTGGCGCAGCATCAGGTCGCGGTAGATCGCGACCCAGACCGCGGTCAGAAGCGGCAGGGTGATCAATCGGGACAGCGAGCTGATCATCACCACCAGGCGCAGGTGATGCAGCAGCGTTGCCGTGCCGCCGGTGGCCGCGAACGCCCCGCCGACCAGTCCGGCTACGAGGCCGAACAC
>JAJZLX010000365.1 GCA_021850555.1 Pseudomonadota bacterium
ACGCCGTAGATGAACAGTCCCCACGGTCCTGCGGCCAACACGGTGCGGCTGAGCGTGGCCATGCCGCTCTCCAGATGCGGCAGCTCCAGACCCAACAGTATGGCCAGCGGCAGCGCCGCGAAGCCGGTGAGGATCGGCACGAAGCGCCGCCCGCCGAAGAACGCCAGGTAGCTCGGCAGCCTGATACGGTGGAAGCGGTTGTACAGCGCCCCGCCCATCAAGCCCGAGATGATTCCCACCGGAACGGTGAGCTGCTGCAGCTCCTTGTCCGCCGATGCCGCCCCCACGAGCGCCAGCGCGTGCGCAGGAACCCCCGCGAGCACGGCCGCCGGCGCCGTAAGGAACACCGCCGCACCCTTGAGAATCACGAGGTACCCCACCACGGCCGCCAGCCCGGCAGCCCCATGGTTGTCGCGTGCCAGGCCGATCGCCACCCCGACCGCGAACAGCAGCCCGAGGTTGGAAAATATGGCCAGGCCGGCGTGCGCCATGACCGGGATGTTGAGCAGATCGGGCTGCCCGAGCCGCAGCAACATACCGGCCACCGGCAGAACCGCGATGGGCAGCATCAGCGCGCCGCCGAGCTTCTGTAGAGCGTTCAGCAACCGTTTCATCGGATTTCCCCCGGGGAGGTGCTCAGGCGCCGGCCGGCGCCGGCTCGCCGGTCTTGCCAGCCGGCGCCGGTGACAGCCTGCGTACCGCTTCGGCCGACTCCTGCACGAGTGCCTCGCGTGCCCAACGTTTACATTGCTCGAGCGTCAGCTCGCCGATCAGCGCCTTCACGCCCGGGATGGCCGCCGGCACGCACGACAGCTCGCGCACGCCGAGACCGATGAGAATCGGCGCAGCGGCGGGATCGGCCGCAAGTCCGCCGCAGACCGCAACGCCCCTACCGTGTCCGTGCGCCGCCTCGGCCGTGCGTGCGATCAGACTCAACACGGCCGGATGCAGCCCGTCGAGCCGCGCGGCGAGCTGCGGATGACCCCGGTCCATGGCCAGGGTGTATTGGGCGAGATCGTTGGTGCCGATGGAAAAGAACTCGGCCTCGCGGGCGAGCACCTCGGCGATCAGGGCCGAGGCCGGTGTCTCGATCATGACCCCAAGCTCGATCGGCGCCGTGCGACCCACCAAACGGCTCGCCGCGACGATGCGCGCCCGCACCGCGCGCAGTTCCACGACGTCCGTGATCATCGGCAGGAGGATACGGCACTGGCCCGCAGGCTCCACCGCGAGCACGGCGCGCAGCTGCTCATCCAACAGGTCCTCGCGCCACAGACTGGTGCGCACGCCGCGCAGCCCGAGCGCCGGATTTTCCTCCTGCGGCAGCGGTAGATAGTCGATCGGCTTGTCACCGCCGATGTCGAGCGTGCGAATCGTCAGCGGTTTGCCGGCAAGCACCCGGGCAATGCGCTGGTATTCGTCGCGCTGCTCGGTCTCGCTCGGGGCTTGCCGGCGCTCGAGGAAGAGGAATTCCGTACGCAGCAGCCCGCAACCTTCGGCACCGTTGCGCATCGCCGCCTCGGCGTCGGCCAGCGAGCCGATATTGGCGAGCACCTCGATGCGCGTACCGTCGGCCATGCGGCACTCGCGCTGGGCAGCCTGACGCTCGCGGGCGCGCCGTTCGGCATTGCGCATCATGCGCGCTCGCGCCGCCTCCACGCGCCGCTCGCCCGGATCGACGTGCAGCTCGCCGGCTTCGGCGTCCAGAATCAGCGCGGTGTCCTCGACGATCTCAGCGACCGCCGGTCCGAGCGCCACCAGGGCCGGAATGCCCGCGGCGGCGGCCAGGATCGACACGTGTGAGGTCGCCCCGCCGGCCGCGAGGCAGATGCCCGCAAGCCGCTCGGCATCGAGCCCCACCAGTTGCGAGGGCAGCAGTTCCCGGGCGATGAGGATGGCCCCGCAAGGCAGAGCCGGAGACGCCGGCGCTTGCTCGCCGGCGAGGGCGAGCAGGACTTGTCTCTCCAGATCGGTCAGGTCGTCGGCCCGCTCGGCCATACGCGCATCCCCGAGCGCGCGCAGCGCCGCAACACTCTCGCGGATGGCTGCGCGCCACGCATAGCCCGCGCTCTTGCCCCGCCCGATCCAACTCAGGGCCCGAGTCTGAAGGTGCGGATCGGCAAGCAGCGCCAGATGCGCCTCGATCACCTCGGCGGCCGGCCCCGCTGCATCGGACCGAGCCTGCTCGAGCGCCCCTCGCACCAGGGCTTGGGCCCGATCGAGCTCCCGCGTCTCGTGCTCGCAGCCGCCACCCGCCTCCTCGAGAGCAACCTCCCGCACGCGCAGTACGGCCGCCCGGCCGACCGCAAACCCCCGGCTTCCCACCACGCCTCGCAGCACGGCGCCGGGACGCAATGGCTCGGGCTGCACAGGCGCGACCCGCACCGGAGCGGACGTCGGCGCACTCGAGGGCGTGTTCGAGGCCGCGGCCGGCGCCGCGGCCGAAAGGACCGCCTCGATCGCCTCGATCGCGGCGGGCGCATCCGGGCCCGCAGCGCGAATTTCCACTTGGCCGCCGCCGCGCACCCCCAAAGTCATCAATGCAACCACGCTGCGCGCATTGGCTTGGCGTCCCGCGGCATGCAGGCTCACTTCAGCCTCAAACCCTGCGATCGCCGCGGCGAGCTGAGCGGCGGGCCGGGCATGTATACCGTGCTCGAGCGCAACGCGCACAGTGCGGCTGCGCGCCTCGCGCGCGCCGGTCCGGGCCGCCGCGCGATCGGCGGCGGCACCGGCCGGGACCCACTCCATCAGCACCTCGCCCACGGTCACGGCGCAGCCCTGGACGCGGCGCGCCAAGGTACCCTCGCCGCCGACCACGAGTATCGGCGTCAACAGGCTGCGTGCCCGGCGCGCCAGCAGATCCAGATCAAAGCGGATCAAGGCGTCCCCGGTACGCACCGGCTGACCGAGCGCAACCAGCGCCTCGAATCCCTCCCCCCCGAGGCCGACGGTGTCGATGCCGAGGTGCATCAGCACCTCCAGCCCCCGAGCCGTGCGCAACGTGACGGCATGGCGCGTCTCGGGAAGCAGCACCACATCACCATCGCAGGGCGCATACAGCGTCGAGCCCAGCGGATCGATCGCCACGCCGTCGCCGAGCATTCGCCCGGCAAACACCGTATCGGGCACCTCCTCGAGCGGCGTGCTCCAACCCGCCAGCGGCGAGACCAACACCAACGCACTCATCGGGACGCCCGCGGCCTCAGGCCCGAGAGCAGCCCGTGCAGCAGTGAATTGCGGGCGTCATCCTCCCCGAGTACCCAGATCATCGCCCCGCGCAGCTGCGCCCGGCGAACGAACGCCCCCTTCAGCGCCAGCGACCGCGGGTCATCGTAGGTAAAGAATGCATGCCGGCGTGCGTCGTAGAGCCAGGGCGCCTCGGCGGTCGCGCTCCAATAGCGCACCCAGTGCGGGTCGGTGAGCATCTGCGACTCGATGGTCTTCCAGGGCGTCTCCGCCATGATGCCGGTGAACTTGGAATACCGGCCCTCGTACCTGGCGCTCACTCCGGTGAACCCGCGCCCGTAAAATGCCATGCCGAGCATGATCTTGTCGGCCGGTACCCCGTGGGCCTCGTAGTAGCGCACCGCTCCGGTGAGGTTGTCCCGGGAGCGCTGCGGCTGCGGCGTCGGATCGCGCGGATCGGGCTTCATCGGGGTATTGAAGCCGCTGTAGGGACTGAAGATCGTGTTCATGTCGTAGGTCATGACGTTCAGCCAACTGACGTACGGCACG
>JAJZLX010000287.1:0-3167 GCA_021850555.1 Pseudomonadota bacterium
CCTGATGGACGACAGTTTCCCCCGGACGCGTCAGCTCGCAGTTGCCGCCTTGTTCGGCGGCAAGGTCCACGATCACTGATCCGGGCCGCATCCGCTCCAGCGCACCGCGCAGGATGATCTTGGGTGCGGGCCGGCCCGGGACGGCAGCTGTGCTGATCAGCGCATCGGCGGCGGCGATCCGTGCATCGAGCGCCTCCTGCTGGCTGCGCCGCTCTGCCTCGGTGAGTTCTCGTGCATATCCGCCCGTGCCTTCGGCGCTGACGCCCGTGTCGAGGAATTTCGCGCCGAGGGATTTGACTTGTTCGCGTGTGGCGCTGCGGACGTCGTACGCCTCCACCACTGCCCCGAGGCGCCGTGCCGTCGCGATCGCCTGCAGTCCCGCCACGCCGGCGCCGATGACCAGCACCTGGGCGGGCCGGATCGTTCCGGCGGCCGTGGTCAGCATCGGCAGGAATTTCTGCAGGTGGTCGGCCGCGATCAGCACCGCCTTGTAACCGGCCACGGCTGCCTGAGAAGAGAGCGCATCCATCGATTGCGCACGCGAGATGCGCGGCACGAGTTCCATCGCGAAGCTGGTCGCGCCCGTGCGCTGCAGGGCGAGGATCTCCTCGCGCCGGGCGTGGGGTTGCAGGAAGCCGACGACCACCGCGCCGGCTTTGAGCGAGCCAATCTGAGCTGCCGCGAGCGGCTGCACGGTGAGCAGCACGTCCGCCTGGGCGAGCACCCCGGCGGCGTCGCTCCACTCGACGCCGCGATAGGCCGAATCGGGAAAGTTGGCCCGTTCCCCGGCGCCCCGCTCGAGCAGGATCCGGGCTCCTGCCCGGATGAATTTCTCGGCCACTTCAGGTACCAGGCTGACCCGTGTCTCGCGGGGCGCCGCCTCGCGCAGCGCGCCGATTATGATTGGCATCGATGGCCCTCGCAAAGCGGCAACCGGCACGGTTTACGGGGTGCCGGCCCCTGGAGCGTCTACCCTACACGTTGGCACGTTGAACTCAAGTACATTCTTGCCTTAATCTTACAGTCGTCATGATGGGCATCGACCTTGATCGGGCCGATCACGGAGTGATCGACGACCCGCGGATCATCCCGGCCGGAACGGTACGCGGGCTCTCCCAACTCGTCCTGCGCGCGGACGTATCCGGGATGCCGCTCGAGTGGATCGATTATCGGGAGGCGGCCCGGCTGTACACACAGGGGCAGGTGGCGTACACCTGCGGCAGCCGGCTCTATACGCTGTTCGGCGGGATCAACGCGCTGACCGGCCGGCGCACCGCGCTCGAGATCAACTCCATCGTCGCCACCGTGGGGCACACCGGCAATCCCGGCAGTACGCGCCACGATTACGTGCCGCCGCTGAACAACCAGACGCTGTTTCGCCGCGACGCCCACGTTTGCATGTACTGCGGGCTGCGCTTCCCGACCCGGGAGCTCTCGCGCGACCACGTCCGGCCATTCAGCCAGGGGGGGCTCGACATCTGGACCAACGTGGTGACGGCCTGCCGGCGCTGCAACAACCAGAAGGCCTCGCGCACCCCGGAGCAGGCGCACATGCAGCTGATCGCGGTGCCGTTCACGCCCACCTATGCCGAGTACGTCTTTCTGAAGGGGCGGCGTGTGCTGGCCGACCAGATGGAGTACCTGCTGGCGCACTTCCCGCGGTCGAGCCCGTTGCACGACCGTATCCAGCGCTGGCTGAGCTGACGCGGGCTCGGCCGCAAGCTGCGCGCGGACGGTGGAATAGCCGACGTTGGTTTACCTCATCGACGCTTCGGTCTACGTTTTCCGCGCCTATCACTCGCAGTTGCCCGACATGCTCGACATCGAGCAGCGGCCGGTGCACGCCGTATTCGGCTTTGCACGCTTCCTCGGCGACCTGCTGGAGCGGACCCGGCCGGAGCTGATCGCGGTGGCCTTCGACCGGCGGCTCGCCTCCTCCTACCGCAACGGCATCTATCCGCCCTACAAGGCCAACCGCGAGCCGGCGCCGCCGGATATGGCCGCCCAGTTCGATTACTGCCGCGAGCTGTGTGCCCGGCTCGGCCTCGCCGTGTTCGTCGATTCGCGCTACGAGGCGGACGATCTGCTCGGGACGCTGTCGTGCCTGATGCGCCGGCAGGGGATTCGCTCGGCGTTCATCACGCGTGACAAGGACTTCGCCCAGCTGGTGCGCGTCGGTGATCTGTACTGGGATTTCGGCGCGCGCGGCCAGCTGGGCTATCACGAGGTCGAGCACCGGTTCGGGGTACGGCCGGAGCGCTTCGCCGATTACCTGGCGCTCACCGGAGATGTATCCGACAACATCCCGGGCGTGCCCGGCGTCGGACCGAAGACCGCCTCGGCGCTGATGCGCGCATTCGGCTCGATCGACGAGCTGTATGCCGGACTCGGGCGGGTAACGGCGCTCGGCCTGCGCGGCGGCCGCGAACTCCGGGAGCGGCTGCGCGAGCACCGCGAGATGGTGTATCTGGCGCGCCGCCTCACCCGCATCGTATGCGACATGCCGCTCGAGGTGACGCCTCAGGATCTGCGGCCGCGCGTGCCGGATCTGGCGGCGCTCGGTACGCTCTATGATCGGCTGCGATTCGGCCCGCTGCTGCGCCGTCAGGGCGAGCGTCTGGCTGCCTGGGTTGCCGAGCGCAGCGGCGGGTCTGCGCCGGGCGATGGTGCGTGAGCCCGGCATTCATGGGTTCTGCATGATTTCGTGAGCGGTTCAGTTATGCTCGACGCTCTTTGATCGGTCGATGGGGGCAAGTATGGCAAGTAAGAACATCGAGTCCGTCCTGCAGGAGAAGCGCACGTTCGAGCCACCCGCGCAATTCACCGCCCGGGCGCGGCTCAAGGCGGCCGATCTGGAGCGCCTGCGCCGACACGCCGAGAGCGATTACACCGGCTTCTGGGCGCAGCTGGCGCGCGAGGAGATCGTCTGGCGCAAGCCCTTCACGGTAACGCTCGACGAGAGCGAAGCGCCGAACTACCGCTGGTTCACAGACGGACGGCTCAATGTCTCGTTCAATTGCCTGGACGTGCACCTGGCCGAGCGCGGCCGCAAGCCGGCGATCCTGTTCGAGGGCGAGCCCGGCGATACCCGCCGCATCAGCTATCAGGACCTCCATACCGAGGTCTGTCAGTTCGCCAATGCGCTCAAGGCGCAAGGCGTGCACAGC
>JAJZLX010000287.1:3177-3738 GCA_021850555.1 Pseudomonadota bacterium
AAGTGCTCATCACCGCCGACGGCGGCTGGCGCGGTGGACAGGCCATCGAGCTGAAGGCCGCGGCGGACAAGGCGCTCGCGACGGGCTGCCCGAGCATCAAGCGCGTGATCGTGCTGAAACGCACCGGCCGGAAAGTCAACATGGAGCCGGGGCGCGATCTGTGGTGGGACGAAGCCATCGCGGGGCATTCATCGGTATGCGAGCCCGAGTGGGTCGGGGCCGAGCACCCGCTCTACCTGCTCTATACCTCGGGCTCGACCGGCAAGCCCAAAGGTATTCAACACGCCAGCGGCGGCTACCTGCTCGGCGCGAAGCTGACCACGAAGTGGGTTTTCGACCTGCGCGACGACGACGTGTTCTGGTGCACCGCGGATGCCGGCTGGGTGACCGGACACAGCTATCTGGCGTACGGCCCGCTTGCCGCCGGAGCCACCGTCGTGATGTACGAGGGCGCGCCGACCTATCCGGACGGCGGGCGGTTCTGGAAGATCTGTCAGGACTACGGAGTCACGGTGTTCTACACCGCGCCCACCGCCATCCGTGCCCTGATGAAACTCGGCG
>JAJZLX010000783.1 GCA_021850555.1 Pseudomonadota bacterium
GCCCGTAGTATCATGCGCGGCCCCGCCGCGGGTTCATTTCCGCGGCATGGCTGGGTGCCCATCCAGGAGTGATTCTGGCAGGGCTCTCGCCGCACCTTGTGCGTGGGGCGATTTGCAAAGGACGCGGAGAGGTGGCCGAGCGGTCGAAGGCGCTGGACTGGAATTCCAGTAACATCTTCACGGGTGTTCGTGGGTTCGAATCCCACCCTCTCCGCCACTGGTCTTCTGTGAGACCCTGTCTGGGGGGTCTCACAGAAGACCAGCGGAGCAGGGTGTGTGGACGAACCCACCGGTTCGACAAAATCGCCTGGAGCGATTTTGAACGCGGCGCAGCCGCGGCCCCGCAGGGGCGAGGCTCAGGAGGAGCCGAGTAATCCCACCCTCTCCGCCACTTCTGTCCGACCTTGTCTGACGCGCGTGACAGGGCCTGACAAATCAACGAATTGGGCTATTGCCTGTCCCGCTGCGTCCGGCAAAAATGCCATTCCCGGCCAGAAAGTACGCACGGAATCCGCACGGAATTGGCATCGATTACGCACTACGGCGGGGGTGCTGGCGGGCGCACCTGTTCGTCGCCGGCCGGAGCGAATCCCGGCTCTTCAAGCTGCGCCGGGAGGCGGAGCGGTGGGCGGCGAAGCGGGAGGCCGAGCTGCGCGGCGGCGGCACCGCCATCAGGTTTGCCGAGGTGGCCGAGCGGTGGCTGGCGCAGCATCTGCCTGAGCTGAGCCACGGAAAGCGTCCCACCGGGTACTACCTGGAAGGCGGTCCGCCATGCTGATAGATGGACGCGCAGTTTACCGACGGAGGTATCTGCGCGATGGGTACGAAGACAAAATCGATGGGACGGCCGAGCGGTGGTCACGGCGGCACATCAGGGCGGCGGCAGCGTAATCGCTCGGCAGGGGAACGACAGCGGCTGCTGGCACTGTACGGCCGCGGCGGCCTGAGCCAGAGGCGATTCTGCGAGCGCCATGATCTGCCGCTCTCGACGTTGACGTATTGGCTGAGGCAGGCCCGCCGCTGTGGAACGGCGCCAGAGGGGCCGGCGGTCGTGGAGCTGCCTGTGGAGCTAGGTGCGGAGATGTCCGCCGAGACGGCGCTGGGCGATGCACGGGGCTTGGTGAGCATTCGGCTGGCGAACGGGCTTGAGGTGCGCGCAGGCTCGGACGTCGACGTGCGCTGGGTGGGGCAACTGCTGAAGGAGCTGCGCACATGTTCGGCCTGAACGAACAGACGCGGGTGTTCCTGCGCACCGGGGTGACCGATGGACGGCTCGGGATCGATGGGTTGCGCGGCTTGGTGGGCAAGGCGATGCGCCAGGACGTCCTGGCGGGCGCGCTGTACGTGTTCTGCAATGGGCGGCGCAACCGTGTCCGCTGCCTGCTGTGGGACGGGAGCGGGTTTTGGTTAGCGACCAAGCGCGTGGAACGGGCGACATTCGCCTGGCCGCGGGATGAGGCGCAGGTCAGACAGATGAGCTTGGCGCAGCTGCGGCTGTTGCTGGATGGATTCGAGCTCACGAGCCGCCGCGGGTGGCAGCGGTACGAGGATCGTCTGCCCGGTAACAGAGCACGCCCAGAGACGATCGTGACGCGTGACCTGTAGGGTTGCTGAGCAATTCCACCCGCAATAAAACAACACAGCGGGAGCGCGAAGTTATATACTTCGCGCTCCCATGCACACTGCCACGGCGACCTCCCAGGATCTTGGCCGCGACGCGCTTCTGACGCGGGTGCGCGAGCTCGAGTCGCTCCTGAAGAACTCCGAGGCGCGCTGTGCGAAGCTGCAATACAAGCTCGACGATCTGCTGAGAAGGCTGTACGGGCCGAAGAGCGAGAAGCTCAACCCCGCGCAGCGGCTGCTGTTTGGGCTGATGCAGCAGCCGGCGATGCTGCCTGGGCCACCCCAGAGCCGCTCGGGGAGCGGTGCAGGCCGGCGTAAGCGCCGGGGTGGACGGCGAGCCCCGCCGCAGAACCTGCCGGTGCACCGGGAAGTGATCGATCTGCCCGAGGAGCAGAAGGCGGGCTTGGTGAAGATCCGTGAGGAGATCACCGAGCAGATCGAGTACCAGCCGAGCCAGTTTTTCCGCAAACAGATCGTGCGGCCGGTCTACGCGAGCCGGGAGCGCGCGCATGCCCCGATCGTGGCGGCGCTGCCCCCGCAGGTGATCCCCCAGGCCGGCGTCGGCCCCGGGTTCCTCACTCACGTGGTCATCGCCAAGTATGTTGATCATCTTCCCCTGCATCGTCAGGAGCGCATCGATGCCCGTGGTGGCATCTGGATTGGACGCCAGGCGCGTTGCCGGTACGTGGAGGCAGTCGCGCACCTGCTGATCACGATCCATCAGCTGCTGAAGCGCAAGATTCTCGACTCTCGCTACGTGCAGGTCGATGAGACCTTCACGAAGCTCCTCGACCCGGACCGCCGAGGTCGGTCACGCGATGCCTACTTGTGGGGTTACCATGCCCCCGATGTGCCGGCGATCGTGTTGGAGTTCTCGCCCTCGAGAAGCGGCGCGATCCTGCACGAGTTCTTTCCGCCCGACTGGCACGGGGATGTGCAAAGCGATGGGGCGAAGATGTATCCGGGAGTGTTCAAACACCGGCCGAATATCCGTCGCTTCGAGTGCGTCGGGCATCTGCGCCGATACGTCCTCGAGGCGATCAAGGCCGACGAGATGCAGGCGCTGCCGCTGCTGCGGGACATCGACGAGCTGTATGCCATCGAGCGGCAGGCCACCAAGCTGGGTCTGACGCCGGCTCGGCGCGGCATGTTCCGCCACGCCAAGGCGAAGCCGGTACTGAAGCGTCTGCAACGGCGCTTCCGTGCCCTGAAGCAGGATGCGCCGGTGTTCGGGAAGCTGCGCGAGGCGGTCACCTACGCGACAAACCGGTGGCCGAACCTCGCCCGCTATGCGAAGGTCGACTGCGGCCACATCCACATCGACCAGAACCCGATCGAGCGCTGCTTCCGCCCAACAAAGGTCGGATTGCGCAACTATTTGTTCATCGGCCACCCGAGTGCCGGTTGGCGCTCGGCAGTGATCTACAGTGTCGTTGGCACCTGTCGGCTGATCGGAGTCAACCCGGAAGCCTACATCCGTTGGGTCCTGCCCAAACTCGCCGCGGCCACCAACAAAACAGTCGACGGTCTTCTTCCGCACGACTTCGCGCGCTTGTACGGCGAGTCTGTCACGGAGTGCTGACCGTCACCTTGGTCTTGATCGAGCGGGCGATGAAGCAATCGCGTGACGCCAGCTCGTGAAAGTGCGCGACCACCTTCGCTTCCACATCCTGATTGGGGTGAAACGTGATGCGCGGCTTGAGAATCACCTCGCTGACCCAGCTGCGCCGATCCGGCTGGATGCTCAGCACTCCCTCCGCGGCATCGAGGTAGCTCTCCACCTCGACCCCGTGACTGAAGGCCGCGTGCAGCCACGCCAGCATGTGCGCACTCGCGACCGTCGCTACGTAAGACTTCAGCGGATCCAATCGCACCGAGTCCCGGTAGCTCATTGGCGCCAGGGCGTCCGTGACCTTCAGGCTCAGTTTCCCCGCGAAATGCCATAGGTGCTCGCGGGAATACTTGCCGGGCACCCCGGACCACTTGCCCCGGGCCCAATCGATGGTCACCAGATGGATGCGCTCATCGCCCGCTACCGGGGCATCCGCCTTATCACTACTCATCCACCCAGTCTAGACCAGTACCCGGTGGGACGCTTTCAATGAAGGCGAGT
>JAJZLX010000613.1:0-1077 GCA_021850555.1 Pseudomonadota bacterium
GGCTCGTCCATCAGCACGATGGCCGGCCGCGCCGCGAGCGCCCGGGCGATGCCGACCCGCTGGCGCTGGCCGCCGGAGAGCTCCGCGGGCCTGCGCGTCAGAAAGGTGCGGGGCAGGCGGACCAGATCGATCAGCTCCTCGACGCGGGCGCGGATCGCCTCCTCCGGCCATCCCGCCAACCGCGGCGTGATCCCGATGTTCTGCGCAATACTCAGGTGCGGAAACAGTCCGACCCCCTGGAACACGTAGCCGATGCGGCGGCGCAGCTCGTGCGGCGCAACCGACCGCACCGGCTCGCCGTTGATATACACCTCGCCCGCCTCAGGCTCGATCAGACGGTTGATGGTCTTCAGCAGCGTCGTCTTGCCCGAGCCCGAATCGCCCACGATGGCCACGAACGTGCGCGCCGGAACCTCGAGGCTGACGTCCCGGACGGCATAACTGGCGCCGCCGTCGAAAGTCTTGCAGACCCCCCGCAGCGCGATCACGAGGGAACGCGCATCACCTGAGCGTCCGCGCCCCGTCCAACGCGCACGTACCGCGTGCCGATGGTGCGATTGCGGCCGCTCACCACCGTGACGATCTTCGCAAGCGGCGCCGCTTCGACATCCGCGCGCGGGCGCGACAGAAACAGCTCCGCCTGGAAGCGTCCTTCGGCCTCGAGTCCCCGAGTGTCGATGTTGAGCTTCTCGAGCGTCGTCAGACAGTCGGTGAATTCCTTGACGTCACGAAAGCGCCGCTGCACGAACGTGGCTCCGGCCAGCTTCTCGGTCACCAGTCCGCGCTTGCCGAGCTCGGCGGCGATCCGCTCGTAGGGAAACATCCGCAGCACGAATGACACCACCCACGGCGGCTCGGCGGCGCAATCGAGAATCGACTTGAAGGTGCGTTCGGTCACGTAACCGACACAGCCGGTCGAGAGCACCACGTCGACCTTGCGCAGGGACTCGCGGTCCTGCGGGCCCGGCTCGCCGCGTTCGAAGTTGGCGACCACTCCCGCCTCGAGCAGACCGACCGCCACCGCGTAACGCACCGCCGGCGCCGACACGTCGAGTCCGATGAAGCGCGCCGGGCCGA
>JAJZLX010000613.1:1087-3729 GCA_021850555.1 Pseudomonadota bacterium
CGCTGAGCGCCGCCATCTCGGGATTGGCGTAGCGGCGGCGCAGCACGCGGACACTGAGCGGGAAGCGGTGCACGGCAGCGTTGATGCCGTATGAGCAGCCCAGGTCGAGAACGGTGGCGTCCGTTCCGGTGCGCTTGTACCGCGCGGCCAGAATCTGCCGGATGATCGGCTCGGCGACGTCCGGAATCATGTAATCCAGCGCCCCCAGCACCGAGAAGTAGGCGCGCGGATCGGGTTGGTCATAGATGTTGTCGAAATTCGCCTTCGACGCGTTGAGCGTGGCGAATTGCTGCATTGATTTTCTCCTTGACGAACGAGCGGGCAACCCCCGGCACCGATCGTTTGGATGCCCAGGCAGCCGCTCCAGTTGGCCGCCAGAGACCATCATGGTAATATATTTGGCCGAATATATGAGGATATGAGCCCGGCGGCGCCGGCGCAACCCTCGGCGTCGCGGCAGCGCGGCCCCGGGAACGGGCCCGGTCACTCAACGAGCAGGCAGTCTCCGGTGGCCGTGGGAGCGGCTTGGCGCATCGCGCGAAGGAGCGTGGCGAGACTGTGGGCCAGGGTATCCAGATCGCGTGCGGCGATCCGCCGCAGCGCATCCACCAGAGGGCCGCTGTGCGGCCGTGGCGAGCGCGACAGCACCCGCGCGCCGCTCGCGGTAACGTGCAGATGCACGAGGCGCTGATCGCGGCGATCACGCGTGCGGCGGATCAAACCGCGCTCGACGAGCGCATTGACCAGGTTGCTCGCCGTGGTCTGATGCAAAGCGAGCCGGCGGGCGAGCGCATTGACGGTGATGCCGGTGGCGAGCGAGACCTCGGCCAGCGCCCACAACTGCGAGCCGGCGATGCCGGTGGCGCGACGGATGCGGCTGTCGTGCCGGCGGGCCGAGCCAACCACGGTACGCAGATCCTGTAGCGTGTGCAGCTCGAGCGCCGCTCGGCGCGCGTGCGTCATGGCCGGTGTCGGCAATGCCGCGGGCTTGCTGGAGCGGGATGATTGACGCATGACCCAACGTGTGACGGCGCGCCTCCAGGGCGTGAAGCGCGCAAGGGTAGCTTGCCGACGGGCCCGGTACAACGGCGCAGCGGTTGCGCCGGTGCCTGAGCGCCTCAAGACTGCGTCACGGGATTCACGCACGCATGCCGGCGCGAGCCAGGCGCTGTGCGGCGGCCTGCGCGACCCGGCCCGTGAGCGGCGGATCCCGTGCTTCACTTCGCCGCACCCCAAGTCCGGCGACCGGGGATCCGATCGGGGCCGCAAGGCTATCCAGGCCTCGAGCTGAACCAAAATACGCCCTGAAATTTCCTCTATCGCTCGAAAACCGCCTCACCGGCATTGACCGGCGGGTGTAGACGGATATGATCGGATACATATCGGCGGCATTGAGCGCAGTGGCTGTCCCGGGCCCCCGTGGCGGGGGTAGGGCGCGCGCCAACCGCCCCAATCATCTCGAGACATGCGGGAGCCGCCGGCCTCGCGCATCCCCGGACCCCCGGGGCTGTCGGCCGGTGCAATGGATCACGCGCCCGCGAGCAGAACCCAGCAGTTCGCCATGCCGGCGAGCGGACGGGAGGCGGCTTCGGCCGGCCCTCCCGCCCGAATCCGGCAGGAGAGCGCTGGGACGACCCGGCGAAGGGCTACCTCGGGTAGCCTGGGCCGGATTCACCAACCGATGAGGCCGATCATGCGACATCAGCGCCGCCGCGCTGCGGCGCGCTCGCCCCGGGTCGCCCCCGGGCCGGCGCGCCGCCCCCGGAATGCCCCCGCGAAACAGGGGCTCTACGATCCGTGGTACGAGCACGAGGCGTGCGGCGTCGGCTTTGTGGTCGACATCAAGGGACGCAAGTCCCACCGCATCCTCGAGCAGGGGATCGAGGTGCTGCGCAATCTCGAGCACCGCGGCGCCTGCGGCTGCGAGACGAACACCGGGGACGGCGCCGGGGTGCTCATCCAGATGCCGCACGCGTTCCTGCGCGACATCGCCCGGCGCAATCACCTCGCCCTGCCCGGCCCGGGCGAGTACGGCAGCGGCCTGATCTTCCTGCCGCGCAACCCCACCCTGCGCCGGCGCATCGTCGAGACGTTCGAGCACATCGTGCAGTCCGAGGGACAGGTCCTGCTCGGCTGGCGCACCGTGCCGACGAACAACTCCACACTCGGGGAGACCGCCAAGTCCGGCGAGCCGTTCATCCGCCAGGTATTCATCGGGCGCGGGGCACAGGTGCGTGACGAGCTGGAGTTCGAGCGCAAGCTCTTCATCATCAGAAAGCGCGCCTACAGCGAGATCCGCGCCTCCACCATCGACGGCGCCGAACACTGGTATATCTGCAGCCTCTCGCACAAGACCATCGTCTACAAGGGCATGCTGCTCACCGAGCAGCTCCCGCAGTATTACCCGGACCTGAACGACCCGGCGATCGAGACCGCCCTCGCTCTGGTGCACTCGCGCTTCAGCACCAACACGTTTCCCAGCTGGGACCGCGCCCATCCGTACCGTTATCTGGCGCACAACGGCGAGATCAACACGCTGCGCGGCAACTTCAACTGGATGAAGGCGCGCGAGGCGCTGTTCGACTCCGACCTGTTCGGCGCGGACACGCCGAAGATCCTGCCGGTGGTCAATCCCAACGGCA
>JAJZLX010000758.1 GCA_021850555.1 Pseudomonadota bacterium
CGGTGCGCAGCATCATGGGGATTTCTCGATGTCCACCGCGGTGCCGTAAGCGACGATCTCGGTCATGGTCTGCCCGATCTCGGAGGAGTCGAAGCGCATCATGACGACGGCGTTCGCCTGCATCAGCGTCGCATTCTTCACCATGCGGTCGACGGCATGCCGACGCGCGTCCTCGAGCAGCTGCGTGTACTCGGAGATCTCGCCGCCGGCGAGCGAGCGCAGGCCCGCCATGATGTTGCCGGCCAGGCCGCGGCTGCGAACCACGACGCCGAACACCTGGCCTTTGACGGCGGTGACGCGATAGCCCGGGACATTCTCGGTTGTGACGATCAGCATCGGCGGTGGCTCCTGTGCGGGTGTGCGCGGCGCCCGACGGGGCGCACCGTGCGGGCATCAGGAGAATCGTAACACTGGGCATCGCGGGGCGTGCGCCGCGCACGAAGATCGCGAATCTGCACGTTTTCGCCACATATACCCCTGGCAGGGCCGTACCGGAAGCGCCTACTCTGTTTCGGTCCCTCTGGGATCAATCCGCGGGAGCGGCGCGCATGGGCGAAAACATCCGGGTGACTTTCCAATCCGAGCACGACTGGGAGCGAGCCCGCGTGCAATGGGTCGAGGATCTGCTGGCGGTCGGCGCCTTGTTCGGCGATGACGAGTCGCTGATGCGCGCCAAGGCGAACTGCGTGCATCAGTTGCTGCGGCGCATCGTCGAGGATGTCCCGGCGGTGCGTATCACCGCCAAATTGCCCGATGGCGTGCCGCCGGAGCAGATTCCGCTGTTCAGCGCCGCTATCCGCGAGGCGGCGCTGAAGGCAATCGAGGCGAGCATGAATCATTCGGTACGCCTGGTCATGGCGGCCATCTTCGATCTGTGCACCTCCAAGTTGCGCCGTGAGCCGTCCTAGCGTGCGGCTCAGGCCGAGCTGTCGCGTGGCACCGCCGCCGGTAGCAAGCCCAGGTCGACCTCCGTCCAGCCTTGGCTGTGCCGGGCGAGGAGGTTGGCGAGCAGCGCCGCGTGCTCCGGACGGGCGTTGAGCGCCGGGACGTATTCGAATCGTTCGCCGCCGGCGCGCATGAACGCCGCGCGGTTCTCGACATCGATCTCCTCGAGAGTCTCGAGGCAGTCGACCGCGAAACCCGGACAGATGACCGTGACATCTTTGATGCCGCGGCGCGGCATGGCGGCGAGTGTCTCCAGGGTATAGGGGCGCAGCCACTCGGCCCGGCCGAAGCGCGACTGGAACGTGACGGTCCATTCACCTTCGGCGAGCAGCAGCTCTTCGGCGAGCAGGCGCGCGGTTTTCTGACACTTGCAGAAGTACGGATCGCCCTGATGGAAGTAACGCTCGGGAATGCCATGGAACGAAATCAGCAGGTGAGCAGTCCGGCCATGCGCGCGCCAGTGCTGCACCACACTCTCGCGCAGCGCATCGATGTATTCGGGCTGATCATGGTATTCGGCGATGAAGCGCAGCTCGGGCAGCCAGCGCCAGCGGGCGAGTTCCGCGTTGACCTGATCGTAAACCGCGGCCGTTGTGGCGCCGCAGTACTGCGGGAACAGCGGCAGCACCACGATCCGCTGTGCGCCCGCCGCGCGCAGCCGTTGCAGGGACTGGGACACGGTCGGAGTGCCGTACAGCATTCCGAACTCGACCGAGAACGGTGCCATCATCCGCTGCGCGAGGATGCTGCTCAGCGCAGCGCGCAGCTGCTGCGACTGCTCGCGCAACGGGGAGCCCTGCGCCGACCAGATCTTGCGGTACTTGGGCGCCACCCGCGCCGGGCGCAACGGCAGGATGAACCCGTAAAGGATCGGCAGCCACAACGTCCGGGGCAGCTCCACCACGCGCGGGTCGCGCAGCATCCGCGCCAGAAAGCGCCGCACGTCGCGCGGCGTGGGAGACTCGGGTGTGCCGAAGTTCACCGCGAGGATGCCGATGCGCTCGGCCATGTCGCGGTGGAAATCCAGGGACCCTTGATAGCGCATACGGCGCAAGATAGCGCAGCGAGCCGGTACCGAGCCAGGGGGTTGCGGGAATTCCCTATCCGAGGCGGGCGGTGGCCGCTCGTCGCAGCGGTCATCCGCCTCTGGCGGTTGCGCATGCGCCCCGAAAGCCCGCTCCGGTCATGCGCCGCTGCCGAACTCAGCCTTGGCTGTGGACTCCCTTCTTGCGTCACGCCCGGGAGGGGTCCGCGGCCCCGCCGGGCCCGTCGCGATCGTTGCGCTGGAGGTGCTGTTCCAGGAATTGCAGTGTCCGCTCCCGGGCCAACTCGGCGGCGGCAGGGTCGTAGGAGGCCCGCAGGTCGCAATTGAAGCCGTGACCGGCCCCGGTGTAGATGTAGAACGTTCCGCCGGGGTGCAGTGCCTTGATGCGATCAACCTCATGAGGCGGGATGCTCTGGTCGGCGCTGCCGAAGTGGTACAGCACCGGACAACGCGGTGGCGATCCCGCATCCTGGACGCGGCCGTAGTAGACGACCGCGCAGTCGATCGGCAGGAGGCAGGCGGCCCGGTAGGACTGGGCGCCGCCGAAACAGTAGCCCACCGTGGCGACGCGTCCGGCATGCTTGACGACCGCGACGGCCGCAGCCAAGTCCTTCAGCGTCTGCTCGGGATTCAGCTGCTGCGCATAACCGCGGCCTTCGTCGACTTCAGGCGGGCTGTAGCCGAGTTCGATGCCGCGGCGGACGCGGTCGAACAGCGCCGGGGCGATCGCCGTATAGCCCGCCTGCGCGAATCCGTCGGTCACGGCGCGGATATGCCGGTTGACCCCGAAGATTTCCTGGATCACGACTACCCCGCCGCGTGACTTGGCGGGCGGCGCGGCGAGATAGGCCTGGAGCTTGTGCCCGTCGCGGGCCATGAGGGGGGTGAATTCGCCCATCGATTCTGTCCTTTGGTCCACGCAATTCGCGCCCGAATTCAAAAGGATATCGTGCGAACCCTCGTGCGGCAAAAGCGTCGGCGGCCCGCGGCGCAATTGCCCCGGCAGGAGCGGCGCATGATAGCCTAGCAGCCGGATTGGGTCGCCAGGCGTCTCGCGGGAGGGGTCTATGCTGGTCGGCTCGGCCGTACGGCGAGTGGCCATCTTGGGGGGTGCGCGCATACCGTTCGCCCGCGCCCACAGCGTCTACTCGTCCGTGGGGAACCGGGAGATGCTCACCGCAGTGCTGGGCGCGCTCGTGGCGCGCTTCGAGCTGCAGGGGGCGCGTCTCGGGGAGCTCGCCGCCGGCGCGGTCATCAAACATCCGCGGGACTACAATCTGACTCGCGAGTGCGTGCTCTCATGCGGCCTGGATCCTCGCACTCCCGGGTTCGACCTGCAGCGCGCCTGCGGCACCGGCCTGGAGGCGGCGCTCGCGATCGGCAACAAGATCGCCCTCGGCCAGATCGATGTGGGCATCGCCGGCGGCACCGACACCATCAGTGATCCGCCGATCACATACCCGCGCGCCTATCAACAGCTGTTGCTCGCGAGCTTCCGAGGCCGGACGCTCGCGCAGCGCTCGCGGCCCTGGCTGCGTCTGCGGCCCCGGTATTTCAAACCCGTGCTGCCGACGGTGGCCGAGCCGCGCACCGGATTGTCGATGGGACAGAGTGCCGAGTTGATGGCGCAGCGCTGGGGAATCACTCGAGAGGCACAGGACCGGCTCGCCTACGAGAGCCACATGAAGGCGGCGGCCGCCTGGCGCGAGGGATTTTACCAGGATCTGGTCGAG
>JAJZLX010000562.1:0-10422 GCA_021850555.1 Pseudomonadota bacterium
GAGCAGGCCGAGCGCGGCGCGCTGCTGCACGAGATCGAGCTGCACCACGGCAACATCAGCCGTGTGGCGCACGAGCTCGGTATCGGACGGAACACGCTCTACCGCAAGATGCGACGCTTGCGAATCACGTTGCCCGAGCGACACTAGGATCGCCCTTTGCGCTCCTGCCGGAAGCGGGCACTGTGTCATTTTTCAACAAATGATACAGCGCTGTCACCCTGGCGGAACACCTTGTGATGCTCCGGACGTGGTCTCTCCACTACACCCTTCATCACTCTTCAAATCCCGGCAAGCTAGCGGCGTGCCGGCCCGCATCAGGCCAGCTGCGATCTGACACCGCCGCTGCGCCACATGCGATCCGGACGGCATGGGGATGGCCTTACGTCGCTTTGTGTCCCGGACGCGACAGTCGCGCCGATTGGGTGGCATGGCGCTTGCAGTGCCGTGTCCGTCAACGCACAACAAGGGGGTTATTTCGATGAGACTGCACAGCATCTCTCCGCGTACCCTGTCCGGCGCTTTGGCCGGCGTTCTGATCCTGGGCCTTACCGCCGGCTCGGCAATCCCGGCCGCGCATGCGATCGGCGTGAAGGCCGGAAAATGGACGTTGAACTTCAACGGCAACGTCAATGCCCATTACATCTTCTCGCACTGCCAGAACCTGTCGAACGCCGCCGACGTCACGGGCGGCCTGTCATGCGTGACCGCCACCAAGGCAGGCGGCGGATCCTCCTCGGTGTCGAACGGCCTGCTGCCGGCGGCGCTCACCGTGAGCGGCGATACCACACAGGACGGCTATGACATCGGATTCACCTTCGGCCTGTACCCGGGCATCAGCACCAATGACGGCGGCAGCCCGAACCTGCAGACCGGGGCGGGCAATTTCGGCCATACCGCCCTCGGCACGGCGGGCCTGGACATCCGCCAGGTCTTCCTCACCGTGGGCAACAAGACCATGGGCACCGTCATGGCGGGCAGAAACATCGGCCTGTTCCAGTCCGATGCCATCCTCAACGACATGACGCTGCTTGGCGTGGGCGCCGGCAACGGCAACTACGCCGCGCCGGCCAACACCTCGCTCGGATCGATCGGCCTGGGCTACATCTACACCGACTGGCTCTCGCAGATCGACTACACCACCCCGAACCTGTATGGAACGAAGATCACCGTCGGCATCTTCGATCCGCTCAACACGCTCGGACAGATTCCCGTCAACCACTCGACTCCGGGCTTTCAGGCCAAAATCGCCTACAAGGCGGGACCGATCTACCTCTCGGCGAGCGGCTTGTACCAGAGACAGGCGATCCCCTGCACGGACACGGCGCTCGCTCCCGGCGCCTGCGCACCCGGCACCTATGAGCTCAAGTACAGCAGCACCGGCTTCGATCTCGGCGGCATGTACACCGTGGGACCGTTCCAGGCGATGGGCTGGTACTACCGCGCCAAGGGCGTCGGCACCACCGGGCTGTTCGTGCTGTCCAATGACATGCTGGGCGTTCCGCGCACTTCCGAGGGCTTCATCGCCCAGTTGACCTACACGGTCGGCAAGACGAAGTTCGGGGTGAATTACGGCCAGAGCCGGCTCAACCCCACCGCCAACGACCTCTCCAACGCGGCGACCGTGGCGGCCGGCACCGACCTGCCGACACTGGTGAAAAAGAACGACAAATGGACCTTCGGCGTGTATCACCACCTGACCCACGACCTGCTGCTGGTCGGGGAGTTCAGCCGGCTGCGCTCGACCAACGATCTCAATCAGAAAAACACCAGCTGGAACATCAACGCCGGCCTGTTTCTGAGCTTCTAACAGACTCGGCGTCTCCAGTGCCGGTGGTCCGCGCGAGCGGGCCACCGGCACGTCTTTATTGATCTTCGCAAATCATGATTTTCAGGATTCCCCTGCGGGCGTCCCCGCCTCTAAGATGCCGTGGCGCGCCCGGACCGGCGCGGAATCAACCGGAGCTTTTCCACGGCCATGAAAGCATCGCCCCCCTCCCGGACAGCATTCCCTCTTGCGGCGCTCGGCGCTCTCGCCATCGCCGGCGCCGCACTCCCAGGCCCCGCCCGGGCGGCCGCGCCGCCGACCCTTTCCGGAGTGGTGATCACGGCGACGCGGATCGCCACACCCGCCTTCGATGTGCCGGCCACCATCTTCAGCGTCCCGGGCGCGCAGCTGCGCAGCGACTCTCTCGGGGTCAACTTCGCCGATGCCGCGCAGGGGGTCCCCGGGCTGCTGGCGCGCAACCAGTACAACTACGCCCAGGATCAGCAGATCTCCATCCGCGGGATCGGCGCCGGGTCGGCGTTCGGCGTACGCGGCGTGCGCATCTACCAGGATGGCATCCCGCAGAGCGGCCCGGGAGGCCAGGGGGAGATCTCGCAGTTCAATCTCGGCTCGGCCTCCCGTGTCGAGGTGCTCGAGGGGCCGTTCTCGGCACTCTACGGTAACTCCTCCGGCGGGGTGATCCAGCTGTTCACCGCCCGCGGCACCGCTCCGGGCACCGTGCGCGCGGACATCGGCTTCGGCAGCTTCGGGGCCGTGCGCGCCGGCGTCGATGCCGAGGATGCGGTCGGCCGCCTCGATTACAACCTCGACTTCACGCACTTCTCCTGGCAGGGCTTCAGGCCCCACCAGAGCGCGCGCAGCGAGTCCTTCAACGGCAAGGTGGATTACACCTTCAGCCGCCATGAGCGGCTGACATTCATAGCCAACGTGATTTCCCGGCCCGGATCGAACGATGCCCAGGGCCTGACCGCGGCGCAATTCGCCGCCAATCCCGACCAGACCTCCGCCGCGGCGATCGCCTTCAACACCCGCAAGAGCCTCGAGCAGCAGGAGGCCGGCCTCATCTACCATCTCGGCCTGACCGCCCACCAGTCGCTGCGCCTCATGGGCTATTACGGCCATCGCACGGTGCTGCAATTCCTGTCGATCCCGGTCGGCGCGCAGCGGGCTCCGACCAGCGCGGGCGCGGTGATCGCGCTCGATCGCGGCTTCGGGGGCGGCAACGCGCGCTGGACCTGGCAGGGCCTGGTCGCCGGCCGCAAGGTTTCCTGGGTCACCGGCCTGAGCTTCAACAAGGCGAATGAGCTGCGCCGCGGCTACGACAATTTCATCGGCAGCACGCTCGGGGTCGAGGGGGCGATGCGGGAGAACGAGAACAACGTCGACTGGAACTTCGACGAATACACCCAGGCGAGCTGGAATTTCGCTCCGCGCTGGACGCTCACCGCGGGCGTGCGCCACAGCGAGGTTCGCTTCGTCACCGTCGACAACCTGATCACGCCGGTCACCGGCAACGGCAGCGGCGCGGTGACCTACACGGCGACCTCTCCGGTGGCCGGCATTCTGTACGCCCTGCGCCCCTGGCTTCACCTGTACGCCTCGTTTGGACAGGGCTTCCAGACGCCGATCAGCTCCGAGCTCGCCTACCGCCTGAACGGGCAGCCGGGGCTCAACTTCGCGCTGCGGCCGGCGCGCAGCAACAATGGGGAGATCGGCGCCAAATTCCAGGTGGGCCGCAAGCTGTCGGGTGGAATCGCCGCCTTCCTCACCCACACCAACGATGAGATCGTGGTCGTCTCGAACCTCGGCGGCCGCAGCACCTATCAGAACGCGGGACGCACCCGCCGCAGCGGCGTTCAGGCCTCCCTCGATTATCACTTCGCGCCCGACTGGGAGGCGCAATTTGCATACACCTACATCGATGCAATCTACATCGACGCCTATCGGACATGCACCACGATACCCTGCGCGGTTCCGAACGTGGTCGTGCCGGTGGGCAATCGCCTGCCCGGCATCCCGCGCAACGACGCCTATGCCAAGCTCAATTGGGGCGGGGCGCTCGGCTGGCACGCCAGCGTGAGCGGCCAGTACATGGGCGCGATTCCGGTCAACAGCCTGAACTCGCAGTACGCCGGCGCCTACCCCGTGTTCAACGTGACGGGCGGCTATCGTGGAAAGATCTGGTCCGACCCGGCCAACGTATTCGTGCGGATCAACAACGTACTGAATCGCCGTTACGTCGGGGCAGTGATCGTGGGCGCCGCGGGCGGTGGGTTTTTCGAGCCGGCACCGGGCGCCAACGTATTCGCGGGCTTCACGGTTTCCCTGCACTAGGAGCTGTTCCGTTCCGCCACACTCGCGCCGGCGCAGTCTCGCTCCGCCACGAAACATCATTGCGCGCGCACCGGCGAGCGCATAATTGCGGATGCTCGTAGCCGCCTGCAAGGATGCCTTCGGGCATGGTGATTCAGGCATCTGTGCCGATGGCATGCCGCTTGCACTGCAACGAGCCATAGCGGTTCAACTGCGAGGCCAGCCATGTCCATCGATCCCAGCTCCCACGGACGCGTGAAGGTCCAGCTCAAGAAGCGATACGGCAACTACATCGGCGGGAAGTGGCTGCCGCCCGTTCGCGGGGAATATTTCGCCAACCTCACTCCCGTCACGGGCGCGACCCTGTGCGAGATACCGCGCTCCACGGCCGAGGACATCGAGCTGGCGCTCGATGCCGCGCACGCCGCCAAGACCGCCTGGGGACACACTTCCCCCGCCGAGCGGGCCGTCGCGCTCAACAAGGTCGCCGACCGCATGGAGGAGAAGCTCGAGCTGCTCGCCACGGTCGAGACCTGGGACAACGGCAAGCCGATCCGCGAGACCATGGCCGCCGACCTGCCGCTCGCCGTGGACCACTTCCGCTACTTCGCCGGCTGCATCCGCGCCCAGGAGGGCTCGGTCAGCGAGCTGGACAATGACACGGTCGCCTACCACTTCCATGAGCCGCTCGGCGTCGTGGGACAGATCATCCCGTGGAACTTCCCGCTGCTGATGGCGGCCTGGAAGCTCGCCCCGGCTCTCGCGGCCGGCAACTGCGTGGTGCTGAAGCCGGCCGAGCAGACTCCGCTCTCGATCCTGGTGTGGCTCGAGACCGTCGGGGACCTGCTGCCCCCCGGCGTGCTCAACGTCGTCAACGGCTTCGGCGTGGAAGCCGGCAAGCCGCTCGCCTCGAGCAAGCGCATCGCCAAGGTCGCCTTCACCGGCGAGACCACCACCGGGCGGCTCATCATGCAGTACGCCTCCCAGAGCCTGATTCCCGTGACGCTCGAGCTCGGCGGCAAATCCCCCAACGTGTTCTTCGCCGACGTGTGCGCCCACGACGACACCTTCTTCGACAAGGCGCTCGAGGGGTTCGTCATGTTCGCGTTGAACCAGGGCGAGGTATGCACCTGTCCCTCGCGTGCTCTCATCCAGGAGTCGGTCTACGAGCGCTTCATGGAGCGCGCGCTGAAGCGCGTGGCGCAGGTGAGGCAGGGTGACCCCCTCGATCCGACCACGATGATCGGCGCGCAGGCCTCCCAGGAGCAGCTCGAGAAGATCCTCACTTACCTCGATCTCGGCAGGCAGGAGGGCGCCGAGTGCCTGATCGGCGGCGAGCGCAACCGCCTCGGCGGGGAGCTCGCGAACGGCTACTACATCAAGCCCACGGTGTTCAAGGGCAACAACAAGATGCGCATCTTCCAGGAGGAGATCTTCGGCCCCGTGGTCTCGGTGACCACATTCAGGGACATGGACGAGGCGCTCGCCATCGCCAACGACACGCTCTACGGCCTCGGCGCCGGCGTGTGGTCGCGTGATGTCAATACCTGCTATCGCATGGGCCGCGGCATCCAGGCGGGCCGGGTCTGGACCAACTGCTACCACGCCTACCCGGCACACGCGGCGTTCGGCGGCTACAAGCAGTCGGGCATCGGGCGCGAGAACCACAAGATGATGCTCGATCACTACCAGCAGACCAAGAACCTGCTGGTGAGCTATTCGCCGAAGGCGCTCGGGTTCTTTTAGGGACGCTTTGATGGACGCAGGCCGCGTCAGCGCCACGGAGGCGGCCCTCGAGCTGATCCGCAAGCTCGTGGCGCGGCACGGTCCGCTCATGTTCCACCAGTCCGGGGGCTGCTGCGACGGCAGCTCCCCCATGTGCTATCCGCGCGGGGAGCTGCTCATCGGGGAGCAGGATGTGCTGCTCGGGGAAATCGGCGGGCAGCCGTTTTACATGAGCGCGGCGCAGTTCGAGTACTGGCGGCACACCCATCTCATCATCGATGTCGTGCCCGGACGCGGCGGCATGTTCTCGCTCGAAGGTCCGCTCGGCGTACGGTTTCTCACCCGCTCTCGTCTCTACGACGCGCAGGAGGAAGCGCGTCTGCCGCCGGTACAGCACGGCCCGGCATAGCGGGGCCGGCCGGCCCGTCACGCCGCTGATCTGTCATACTGGCAGAGGATGTCGTGGCTCACCGCCCTTTTCATCGTCGTAGTCATCTGCGGTCTGGCCGTCGAATGGTGGCTGTCCGGCCGCCAGATCGCGGCCGTGCAAGCCCATCGCGACTGCGTTCCGCCGCCCTTTGCCACGCAGGTCAGCGCGCAGGAGCACCGCAAAGCGGCCGACTACACGCGCGCCACGGTGGCCCTCAGGCGCCTCAGCGCCGCGATCGATGCGGCGCTCACACTGGCTCTCACGGTCGGCGGCGGCATCGCGGCCATCGATGCGTCGTGGCGAGGCTCGGGATGGGCTGAGCCCTGGCTGGGGGCGGCCGTGATCGCCACCGTCGCCGCCGTCACGCTGCTCGTCAGCCTGCCCCTGTCGCTGTGGCGCACCTTCAGGCTGGAGGCGCGCTTCGGCTTCAACCGTACGACCCCGGCACTCTTCCTCGCCGATCTCGGCCGGAACATCGCGCTCGCGGTGCTGCTCGGGGGACCCCTGGTGCTCGCCTCGCTGTGGCTGATGATGCGCGCCGGGCGATGGTGGTGGCTGTGGGCCTTTGGCTGCTGGCTCGCCGTGACGCTCGTCTTCACCTGGGCGTGGCCGGCGTTCATCGCGCCGCTGTTCAACCGCTTCACGCCCCTCAAGGACGAGGCATTGAGGAAGCGCATCGAGGCGCTGCTTGCGCGCTGCGGCTTCAAATCGAGCGGCGTGTTCGTCATCGACGGCTCGCGCCGCTCCAGCCACGGCAATGCATACTTCAGCGGCATCGGCCGCAACAAGCGCATCGTGTTCTTCGACACCCTGCTCGGCCTGCTCGAGCCGCCCGAGATCGAGGCGGTGCTGGCGCACGAGCTCGGCCACTTCCGCCTGAAGCACGTGCGCACGCACCTGCTCGCGTCCATCGCCGGGATGCTGGCGGGATTCGCCCTGCTCGGCTGGCTCGCGGCGCAGCCGCAGTTCTATCACGCCCTCGGCGTCTCTCGCCCCTCCCCGCACGCGGCATTGCTGCTGTTCGCCCTGGCGGCCCCGGCGGTGCTGTACTTCACCACGCCGCTCACCTCCCTGTGGTCGCGCCGGCACGAGTTCGCGGCCGACCGATTCGCAGCCCGCCATGCCCGCGCGTCGGATCTGGTCTCGGCGCTCGTGAAGCTCTATCGCAGCAACGCCAGCACGCTCACACCCGACCGGCTGTACGTGGCGTTTCATTATTCGCACCCCCCCGCGATGGAACGGATCAAGCGGCTCAGATGAGCCCAATTGGGCGCGCCGCCCAGGCCCTCCCTGGCGGCAGGGCACCCAGCCCGGCCCGTCCCGGCCGGTCGTTCGCGCGGATCGACGACACATCAAGTGTCGTCGATCAAGACTCCGCGCTCACCCCCCCGCGATGGAACGGATCAAGCGGCTCAATCGAACGGGTGTCTGAGCACGATGGTCTGATCACGCTCCGCGCCCGTGGAGATGATGTCGATGGGCACTTCGACCAGCGCCTCGAGACGCTCCAGGTACTTGCGCGCGTTCACCGGCAGCGCCGCATATTCGGTGACCCCGATCGTCGACTCGCTCCAGCCCGGCAGCTCCTCGTAGAGCGGCTCCACCCCCGCCAACCCGTCGAGACTCAACGGCGGCTCGGCGAGCACCCGGCCGCCCATGCGATAACCCACACAGACGCGGATGACGTCCAGCCCATCGAGCACATCGAGCTTGGTGACGCAAAGGCCCGAGACGCTGGAGTTGATGATCGAGCGCCTGAGCGCCACCGAGTCGAACCACCCGCAGCGCCGGGCACGCCCGGTGACCGAGCCGAACTCATGCCCCACTCGCGAGAGATGCTCGCCATAGCCGTCGAACAGCTCCGTGGGGAAAGGGCCCGCGCCAACGCGTGTCGTGTAGGCCTTGACGATCCCGAGGACATAATCGAAGGCTCGCGGCCCGATCCCCGAGCCGGTGCCCGCGAAGCCCGCGGTCGTGTTGGAAGAGGTGACATAAGGGTAGGTGCCAAGGTCGACGTCCAGCATCGCTCCCTGCGCGCCCTCGAACAGGGCGTTGGCGCCGTCGCGACGCAATTGGTGCAGGGCCGGGGTCACATCGGCGACCAGCGGCGAGATGGTCTCGGCAAAGCTGAGCTGCTCATCGAGGGTCTTCTGGAAGTCGACCGGACTCTGCCTGAAGTAGTGCTGCAGCACGAAGTTGTGGAAATCGAGCACTTCGCCGAGCCGGGCGGCGAAGCGATCGCGCTGGAAGAGGTCCGCCACCCGCACCGCCCGGCGCGCCACCTTGTCCTCATAAGCCGGCCCGATGCCGCGGCCGGTGGTGCCGATGGCGTTGGCCCCGCGCGCGCGCTCGCGCGCCTGATCGAGCTGGATGTGCGAGGGCAGGATGAGCGGACACAGCGGCGAGATGCTAAGGCGCTCGAACACCGGCACGCCCTGCTCGATGAGCATGCGGCTCTCCTTCAGCAGCGCCTCGAGCGACAGCACGACACCGTTGCCGATGAAGCAGCGCACGTCCTTGCGCAGAATTCCCGAGGGAATGAGCGACAGGATGGTCTTACGCCCGCCGATGACCAGGGTGTGGCCGGCGTTGTGTCCGCCCTGGAAGCGCACCACCGCGGCGGCGCGCTCGGTGAGCAGATCGACGACCTTGCCCTTGCCCTCATCGCCCCATTGCGTGCCGATCACGACGACGAATCTGCCCACCGCGGTTGTGCTCCTCAATTCAGTATGTGTTCGATGTCTTCGAGCGCGGGACGCGGGCCGCGATCCTGCGGCGGCTGCGTCTCGAGAATCTGCACGCCAGGCGTGCGGGTGAGCGCCAGAATCTCCTCATCGGGCAGCTCTACGGTGAGCTCGATCGAGCCGTCCTCGCTCGAGCGCTCCTCGCGCACGACCTTGGCTGCGTAAAGCCGCGAGCGCAGCGCGCCGGCGCCGGGCGGCAACCGCACCCGGGCGCTGCGCGCGAGTCTCGAAAGCCGCTCGGCGAGCGCGGCGGTGAGCCGATCGAGCCCATCACGCATCGCAGCCGAGATCCACACCGCGCCGACCTCGCCCTCGGGACCACGCTCGACGGCACTGCCGCGGGCGAGCCGGTCGATCTTGTTGTACACCAGAATCTGCGGGATCGACTGCGCCCCGATCTGCGCGAGCACCTCGTTGACCTGGGCGATGTGCTCATCGCGGCGCGGATCGCTCGCATCCACTACATGCAAAAGCAGCGTCGCCTCGCGAGCCTCGGTCAGCGTCGATTGAAACGCGGCCACCAGCTCGTGCGGCAGATCCCTGATGAACCCTACGGTGTCGGCCACGACCACCTGTGTGCCGCCCGGGAGGCTGATGCGGCGCACAGTCGGATCCAGCGTCGCGAACAGCTGATCGGCGATGTAGGCGTCCGCGCCGGTCAGCGCCCGAAACAGCGTCGACTTGCCCGCGTTGGTGTAGCCGACCAGGGCGAGCGAGGGCACGGGGATCTCCGCCCGCATCTGCCGCCCCGTCTCACGCTGCTGGCGGATCTTCTGCAGGCGCCGCGTGAGCAATCGCACCCGCTGGGCGATGAGCCGCCGGTCGGTCTCGAGCTGCGTCTCGCCGGGACCGCGCATGCCGATGCCGCCCTTCTGGCGCTCGAGGTGGCTCCAGCCGCGCACCAGGCGGCTGCCGATGTGCTTGAGCTGTGCCAGCTCCACCTCGAGCTTTCCCTCGAAGCTGCGCGCCCGCTGCGCGAAGATGTCGAGGATCAGGCCGTTGCGGTCGAGCACGCGCCTTCCCGTGAGTTGCTCGAGGTTGATCGACGAGGATCACCTCGGCTGCGGCCGCTTCGGCCGTCGCCTTGAGCTCCTCGGCCTTGCCGCTGCCGACGAAGTAGCGCGAATCCGGCCGCTCGCGGCGGCCGGTCACCGTGGCAACGGGCTCGGCTCCCGCCGAGACGGCGAGCTGCCTGAATTCCTCGAGATCCTCCGGATCGACCTGGGCCCCGAGACCGATGCGCACGAGCAGCGCGCGCTCACCTGAACGCGGGCGCTCGAACATCTGGTGCTTCCAGGCACGGGCATATCAAGTCACGACTCACTCGGCCGACGGCTCCGCGCTCTCCTCGTCCGTGGTCAGACGGACGTTGCGTGCGGGCACGACCGTGGAAATGGCGTGCTTGTAGACCATCTGGCTGACGC
>JAJZLX010000562.1:10432-22673 GCA_021850555.1 Pseudomonadota bacterium
CTTGATCCCGTTGACGAGGTAGATGGAAACGGGCACCCGCTCCTTGCGAAGTGCGTTCAGGAAAGGATCTTGAAGCGACTGGCCTTTGGCCATCGGGTTCTCCTTGTTCTCACGACTTTTATTTGTTCGGGGGGTGGGGAGCGCCAGCGGGCGTCCTCTTTCGGGGGTCATGCAAGCGTCCGCCTCCGCGGCGGGCGGTAGTAGCGACCGGATGATCTTAACATGCGGCCCGATTCAAAGACCAAGTCCCCGCAATACCCGGCGCACGTCGCGATTCCACGACGGCTCGTCCGTCTCGGGATCGAGACACTGGAGCATGCTCTCGGAGCGCATCCAGGTCAGCTGGCGCTTGGCGAGCTGCCGGGTGGCGGCGATGCCGCGCTCGATCGCCTCGGCCAGGCCCCACTCGCCCTCGAGATGAGCCCAGAGCTGGCGGTAGCCGACCGCACGCATCGAGGGATGATGAGCGCAAAGGTCGCCTCGGGCCCGCAGCCCCCGCACCTCTTCCAGAAAGCCGGCCTGCATCATGGTGTGAAAGCGACCGGCCAGGCGTCGGTGCAACCAGTCCCGCTGCGGGGGAACGAGCGCCCAGAGGGAAAGCGGCAGGCCTCCCAAGGGATTGACCCGCTGGCGCTGCAGCTCGGAGAGCCGATGACCGGTGACCAGGCAGACCTCGAGCGCCCGCTGGATGCGTTGGCGGTCGTGGGGCTGGATCCGCTCGGCAGCGACGGGATCGAGCCGGGAAAGCTCCGCGTGCAGCGCGGGCCACCCGTCGCGAAGTGCACGCGCGTCGAGGTCACGGCGCAGCTCCGGGGACGCCTGGGGAAGCGGCGCCAGACCGCTGAGCAGCGCGCGCAGATAGAGCATGGTGCCTCCCACCAGCAGCGGCACTCGCCGGCGGGAGTGGATCGCGGCGATGCACTCCAGCGCGTCGGTCACGAAACGGCCCGCAGAATAGCTCCCGGCCGCATCGCACAGATCGATGAGGTGATGCGGGATGCGCTCCCGTACGGACTTGGCGGGTTTTGCGGTCCCGATGTCGAGCCCCCGGTAGACCTGCGCCGAATCGACGCTCACGATTTCCACGGGCGCCGCCTCGGCCAATCGCAGCGCCCAGTCGCTCTTACCGGTGCCGGTGGGGCCCGTCAGGATGTACACGGGAAGGGGCGATCCGGCGCCCGCAGAGGCAGTGTCGAGGGACATCAACGCCCCCGCAGAAAGAGCTGATCGAGCTCCCGAAGGGTGAGCCGCGTCCACGTCGGGCGGCCGTGGTTGCATTGGTTGGCGCGCTCGGTGGCCTCCATCTGCCGCAACAGCGCATCCATCTCCGGCAGCGTAAGCCGGCGCCGGGCATGGATCGCCGTGCGGCACGCGAGCGTGCCGAGGAATCGGTCGGCGGCCTCATCGAGATGATGGAGCCCGCCCTCGCGTCCCGGCTCCTGCACGACGGATTTGACAATATCCACGAGCTGCTCGCCGGCGAGCAGCGCCGGCACGCGGCGCAGCGCGAGCCGCGTGGGCCCGAGCGCATCGAGCTCGAAACCGGCCTGCTCCCAAGAGGCCCTCTGCTCCAGCACGGACTCGAGCTCGTACGGCTTCAACTCCACCACGAGCGGCTCGAGCAGATGCTGCGAGGCGGGCGGTCCGGCCGCCCGGGCCGCCTTGAGCCGTTCGTACAACACGCGCTCGTGCGCCGCGTGCATGTCGATGAGAATGAGGCCCTCGCGGCTCTGCGCCAGGATGTAGATGCCATGCAGCTGGGCGAGCGCCATGCCGAGCGGCAAGTCACCTCGCGCTGCCTCCCCCGGGGGGACCTGACCTCCCCCATCCCTGTAAGGCTCGCCGGCTCGCGCATCGATGCGCGAGTCGCCCGGCTCGCCAACCGCGGCGGCGAGGGACCACGGATTGCGCGAGGCGGACGGGCCGATCTCGGGCAAAGGCAACACGCCGGGTGAGAAGGCCGCGGGCGAGGCGGTGGAGGCGCCGGCCAGAAGAGGCGTGGCGCTCGCCGCGGGAGCGGCCTCCCCGGGCCTGGTGTCGGCCAGCGCCCGCTCGATGGCGCGCAGGATGAACTCGTGGACCTGACGGCTGTCCCGGAAGCGCACTTCGAGCTTGGCCGGATGCGCATTGACATCCACCAAGCGCGGATCGAGCCACAGATGCAGCACGTAGGCCGGATGGCGGCCGTGGTACAGCACGTCGCGATAACCGAGGCGAACCGCGCTCATGAGCAGCTTGTCGCGCACGTTACGGCCGTTGACGAACCAGTACTGCTGATCGGACTGGGCGCGAGAGGCGGTGGGCAGGCCGATCCAGCCGGCGAGGCGCACGGGCCCCGCGCAATGGCTCACAGCGAGTGCGTTCTCGATGAACTGCCTGCCGAGCACTTGCGCCACTCTGTTTTCGTCGGCGACCTCGGCTGCGACGGTCTGCGGCGAGGCGGGCGCATCGAGGAGCAGACGCTCGCCGTTGCGCAGGCGGAACGACACCTGCGGCCGGGACAACGCCAATCGCTCGAGCAGGCGCGCGATGTGTCCGAGCTCAGTCGCGGCACTGCGCACGAACTTGCGTCGCGCCGGAACGTTGTAGAAAAGGTTGCGCACCTCGATGGTCGTGCCCGGTGGATGGGCCGCCGGCCGTGCCGGGGTGACCGTGCCGCCCTCGACTGCGACCTCGGAGCCATGCTCGGCGTGCAGCGGATGCGAGATGAGCCGCAGCCGGGAAACGGAGCCGATGGACGGCAGCGCCTCGCCTCGAAAACCGAGCGTGGCGATGGCTTCCAGATCCGCGAGCTCGGCGATCTTGCTGGTGGCGTGCCGGCGGATCGCCACCGGCAGCTCCTCGGCGCTGATGCCGTGGCCGTCATCGCGCACGCGGATCAGGCCCACGCCGCCCTGCTCGATATCGACTTCGATGCGGCGCGCGCCCGCATCGAGGCTGTTCTCGACGAGCTCTTTGACGACCGAGGCGGGCCGCTCGATCACTTCGCCGGCGGCGATCTGGTCGATGAGCTCATCGGGGAGGATGCGGATGGGCATGGGGCCTGGGGCTGCTGACTGGCTCGGAGCGCATCATAAAACGCCCCGGTGCCGGGCAGGATCGATTTAGGCCGCCGGCAAGCGCTGACTCCGGTCAGCGCGCCCCCTGGCGAGGCCCTGGGCCCGTCACGGTCGCCGGGCCGCGTGCCTTTGCCTCATGCTGCAGGCTCGCCGGCAGAGGATGGACAGCGCCTGAGCGCTCAGTTGCGGGCGAGGAGGCGATTCAGGCGCGCCTGGCGCTCCTCGGCGAACAGGGTGCCGGAGGGAGGATGGGCGCGGAAGTAGGCGAGGATGCCGCGGAAGATCGCGTCGGCCTCGCGCTTCTGGTACCAGTAGGTACGCAGCTTGAGCGCCTCCGCCGGATCGGACAGATAGTCGGTCTCGATCAGCATGGAGGGAATGTCGGGCGATCGCAGCACCACGAAATTCGCATCCTGCACCTGTTGACTGCGGACGGGCACCGACCGGTCCATCGCACGCACCACGTCGCGCGCGGCCGTCATGCTCTCGCTGATGGTCGCGGTCTGCGACAGATTGAGCAGCACCGCGGCCAGGGTGCGCGACTTGTCGTTGAGCTGCACGCCGCCCTTGAGATCCGCGGCGTTCTCGTGCTCGGCGAGGATGCGGGCCGCCTCGCTGGAAGCCCCGTGCAGCGACAGGATGTATACCTGGGCGCCCTTGATGTCATGATCCCACACCGAGTTGCAGTGTATGGAGACGAACAGATCCGCATGCGCCCGCTGCGCAATCTCCCGCCGCTCGCGCAGCGGCACGAACACATCGCGGTCGCGGGTGAGCACGGCGTGCATGCCGCGCTGCTGATCGATGCGCTGCGCCAGGATCTTCCCGATAGCCAGGGTGATGGTCTTCTCTTCCGTGCCGTACGCGCCGATGGTGCCCGGATCGATGCCGCCGTGGCCCGGATCGACCGCGATGATGATGTCGCGGCCCGTGTCCCCTGGAGCATTCGCCACGGCAACGGGGGTCGGCATGGCGGCGGCGGTCGCACCGCCCGACAGCCGGATCAGAAGCTGCTGCCCTCCGTGCTCGCCGCGCTGCCAGATGAGGTGCATGGCGGCGGCCGATCGCAGGACGAATACAACTCTCAGCGCTCCGTTCGGCCGGCGTCCCACGCGAGTATGGCTCACCAGGCCCCACTCCTGCGGCAGCCGCACGGCATGACCCAACTGTGTCTGCTCGAGGTCGACCACGGCACGATAAGGGTGATCGAGCGTGAAGTATCTCGCCTGGGTGCGGTGGGAAAGATAGAGGTACGCCCGCGTGCCCCCGCCGATCTTGGACAGCAGTACCCCATTCAAGCGCGCATCCGCCGCCGCCGCCGGCGCAAGCCGAAGGAGCCCTGCTCCGAGGAGAAGGATGGGCGCGAGACAAAAGATCTTTCTGATCATGGGCTTCGCGACATTCGTTGACGTCTAATCTACGATTTGTGCGCTAAGCTTTCAACTCCTGGCATTCCGGTGCATCCGGGCGAGCCAGGCCGCCCCGGCGGCCGTTCTTGCGGCGAGGGAGGCCTCGTGCCCATCCGGGCCGGCGGCCAGGGTCACGAGCAGATCGGCGGGCGGCAGCAGCTCCCCGCCCCGCTGCGGCCACTCGATGAGCCAGAGACAGCCCGGCCGCGCCCACTCGGTGAGGCCCAGGTAATCGAGCTCCGAGGCATCCTTGAGCCGGTACAGATCCAGGTGCAGCAGGGTCTGCGCCCCGCTCTCATACACCTGTGCGAGCGTATAAGTCGGACTGCGTATCGCGCCTGCAATGCCGCAGGCCCGCAGGAAGCCTCGCGCCAGCGTGGTCTTGCCCGCGCCGAGCTCCCCGGCGAGATACAGGACCGCCAGCGGCTCCCCGGGGGCGGGCCGCGCCCTGGCGAGCCGCCCGCCCAGCGCCTCGGTGTCCTCGGCCGCCTTCAGTAATTGATGCAGGGACGCAGCTCCTCGATCACATCGCCGGCGAGCAGCCCCCGCTCGCCCTTGCGCGCCGCCGCATCGCCCGCCAGCGCGTGCGCCAGCACACCCGCCCGGGCGGCGAGCCACGGATCGCGGCACTGGGCGAGAATGCCGGCAATGACCCCGGTAAGCACATCGCCCATGCCGGGACTGGCCATGCCCGGGTTGCCGCGCTCGCACAGCGCCGGCGTGCGCCCCGGGGCCCCGACCAGCGTGCCGGCGCCCTTGAGCACCACGATACCGCCACATCGGGCCGTCAGGCGCTCCAGTGCCCCGAGACGGTCTCGCTGAATCTCGGCGGTCGAAGTCCCCAGCAGCCGGCCGGCCTCCCCCGGATGCGGGGTGAGGATCCACTGCCCCTCTGCGCTCGCGCCGGACTCGGCGATGAGGTTGAGCGCATCCGCGTCGAGCACCAGCGGCTTGCCCGCGCCGAGCACGGTGTGCAGCGCTGCGCGCGCCCAATCGGTACGGCCAAGCCCCGGACCGATGGCGATGAGCTCGGCGCGCTCGAGAGCCTCGCTGAGCTCCCCGGGCTCGGCCCAGGGCAGGCAGATGAGCTCGGGCCGTCCTGCCGAGACGGCCGCGACATTCTGCGGCGCCACCGCGACGCTCACCAGGCCCGCTCCGACACGCAGACAGGCCTCGCCCGCCAGGCGCGCCGCTCCCGGCATCCCCACTCCCCCGCCCACGATCAGCACACGCCCGAAATCCCCCTTGTGCGCCGAGCGCGCCCGCCGCGGCAGCGCCCGCTCGATCTCGGTCTCGACGAGGCGCTCGATGCGCGCCGGCGGGCTCACGAGAGAGGCGCCCAACCCCAGGTCGTCGAAGAACACGGTTCCGGCGAACTGTGGGCCATCGCCCACGAAAAGCCCCGTCTTCAGGCCCACGAAGGTGATGGTGCAGTCGGCGCGCACCGCATCCCCGAGCGGCATGCCGGTATCGCTGTCCAGACCCGAGGGAACATCGAGCGCAAGGACCGGCCGGCCGGCGGTGTTGATGTCGCGGATGACACGCGACATCTGCTCACGAACCTCGCCGTGCAGGCCCGTTCCAAGCAGGGCATCGACGATGACCCCGTCATGCTCGAGCAGCCGGGACTCGTACGGATGCGCTTGCCCGCCGCAGGCGAGCCAGGCCTCAGACGCTTCGCGCGCATCGCCCTTGAGCCGATCGGGCGGGCTTGCCGCAAGTACGGTGACCGTGAGCCCGGCCGCGCGTGCCAGGCGGGCCAGCACGTAGCCGTCACCCCCGTTGTTGCCCGGCCCGCACACGATCGCCACGCGTTGTGCCACGGGCCAGCGCGTGCGCAGGCAGCGCAGCGCCGCCTCTCCCGCACGCTGCATGAGGGTGTAGCCGGCGATGCCCAGCGTCTCGATCGCATACGTATCGAGCGCACGAACCTGCGCGGTGGAATAGAGCGAGACCGGTAACGCCATGGGCTTGATTATACTGGCCTCGTGAGGAGGTCATGATCCAGCCGCTCGATCTCGCCGCGCTCAAGCGCGAGCTGCTCTCTCGCGCGCGCGAGCTCGGCTTCGGCGCCCTCGGCGTGGCGCGCGTGGACATCCCCGAAGACGAGCGTCACCTGCTGCGCTGGCTGGATGCGGGCTTCCATGGAGAGATGCACTACATGCAGCGGCACGGCCGCAAACGCAGCCACCCCGAGGAGCTCGTTCCGGGCACCGTGCGCGTCGTGAGCGCCCGCATGGATTACTGGCCGCGCGAGGCGCGCGAGGCTGAGGAAGCGCTCGCCGATTCCGCAGCCGGCTACATCTCCCGCTACGCCCTGGGACGCGACTATCACAAGGTGCTGCGCAAGGCCCTGGCGCGGCTCGCCGGGGAGTTGGCCGAGCGGATCGGTCCGTTCGGCTACCGGGTCTGCGTCGACAGCGCGCCGGTGTTGGAGAAGGCGCTGGCGCGCGAGGCCGGCCTCGGCTGGATCGGCAAGCACACCAACCTGATCGCCCGGGATGCCGGCTCGTGGTTCTTCCTCGGGGAGATCCTCACCGACCTGCCGCTGCCGGCGGATGAGCCCGCGAGCGCGCACTGCGGCACGTGCACGGCGTGCATCCCGGCCTGCCCCACGGCGGCCATCGTGGCTCCCTACCGGCTGGATGCGCGCCGCTGCATCTCGTATCTGACCATCGAGTACGCTGGGGTCATTCCGCACTCGCTGCGGCCGGCGATGGGCAACCGCATCTACGGCTGCGATGACTGCCAGCTGGCGTGCCCCTGGAACAAGTTCGCGCACGCCGCCTCGCACCCCGACTTCAAGGTGCGCCACGGCCTCGATGCGCCGCGGCTGGCGGAGCTGTTCGCCTGGTCCGCGGCGCAATTCGAGCACCACATGCGCGGCTCGGCCATCTACCGGATCGGCTACGAGCGCTGGTCACGGAATATCGCGGTCGCCCTCGGCAACGCGCCGCGCTCGGCCGCGGTGATCGGGGCGCTGCAGCGGCGCCGCGACGATCCGTCCGCGCTGGTGCGCGAGCATATCGAGTGGGCCCTTGCACGCCAGAGCCGCCGCCGCGCGGACACCGTCCCGCCCGCCTAGCGCCTCACCTGCAGGTTGTCGATGAGCCGCGCCTTGCCGAGCCGCGCGGCGGTGAGCACCACCAGGTGGCGGGCGGACTCGGGGGGCGAGAGATCCTGCGCGCAGCGGACCGCGAAGTAATCGGGCCGCAAGCCCTCGCGCTCGAGCGCATCGATTCCCGAGCGCTCGATCTTCCCGTAGTCCTCCTCTCCCGCGCTCAAGCTGCGCGCGGCGGCCTGCAGCGTCCGGTAGATGATCGGCGCCCGCGCTCGCTCCTCGGCGGTCAGGTACTGGTTGCGCGAGCTCATGGCGAGCCCGTCCGCATCGCGCACCGTGGGCGCGGAGACGATATCGATGGGCATGCACAGCTCCCTCACCATCCGCCGGATGATGGTGAGCTGTTGGAAATCCTTCTCGCCGAAGACCGCGGCATCGGGCTCGACGATGTGAAAGAGCTTGGCCACCACCGTGGTGACGCCCGCGAAGTGCCCGGGCCGGAACTCCCCGCACAGGATGGACGACAGCCCCGGCACTTCCACCTGCGTGGCGCGCTGCGAGCCGTGGGGGTATATCTCGGCCACATCCGGCATGAACATCAGATCGCAACCAGCTTCCCGCAGCATCTGCTCGTCGCGCTGCGGCGTGCGCGGATAGTGCGCGAAGTCCTCGTTGGGCCCGAACTGCATCGGGTTGACGAAGATGCTGGCGATGAAGTGATCGCCGTGCGCGCGCGCGGCCTCGATCAGGCTGAGATGGCCGGCGTGCAGGTTGCCCATGGTCGGGACGAAGACGATCCGCCGCCCCCCCTGGCGCCAGAGCCGCACCTGCGCGCGGACTTCCGCGATGGTGGTGAGGATGAGCATCGGATCAGAAGCAGTGCTCGGGGGCCGGATAGGCGCCGGAGCGCACCGCCTCGACGTAGCGCTTGATCGCCTCGAGGGTGTCGCCCGCCCCCGCCATGAAGTTGCGCACGAAGCGCGGCTTGCGTCCCGTCGTGATATCGAGGATGTCGTACAGCACCAGGATCTGCCCGTCCGTGTCCGGACCGGCACCGATGCCGATGACCGGCACGGCGAGCGCCTCAGTGACCGCCTTGCCGAGTTGCGCAGGAATGCACTCGAGCAGCACGATGTCCGCGCCCGCGGACTCGAGCCGCTTGGCGTCCGCGATCATGCGCGCGGCGGCCTCCTCCTGGCGCCCCTGCACCCGAAAGCCGCCCGTCTTGTGCACCGATTGGGGCCTGAGACCCAGGTGGGCGCACACCGCGATGTCGTGGCCGGCCAGGAACTCCACGATCTCGAGCTGGCTCGCGCCGCTTTCGAGCTTGACCATCTGCGCGCCGCCTTCCTGCATCAGGCGCACGGAGCTCTCGAGCGCTCGTTCCTTGGACGGATAACTCATGAATGGCAGATCGCCGATGAGGAACGGGCGATGGAGCCCTCTTGAGACGATGCTGCAGTGATACACCATGTGGTCCATCGTGACCGGCACGGTGGTGTCGCGCCCCTGGATCACCATGCCGAGCGAATCCCCGACCAGCACCAGATCGACATCGGCCGCATCGAGAAGGACGGCGAAGCTTGCGTCGTAGCAGGTGAGGCTCGCGATCTTGCGGCCTTCCTCCTTCATGCGCGCCAGAGTGCTCAAGGTGACCGGCTGGCGCTCCGAGTCCCGAAGCTGCAGGTGTGTGTACATGGCGCCAAGTGTACCAGGGTGCGCCGGAGGCGCCGGCCGCCTAGATCGCCCGAGCGCCCATGGGGTTGTAGTACAGCCGCCCGCGCTTCATGCGCCGGATCGCCCCGAGCAGCTCCTCGTAATCGGCCGGGTTGTTGACCGGGTCGATGGCGGCGGCGTTGACGATGAGGAGCGGCGCGGCCTCATATTCGTGGAAGAAGCGCGCGTAGGCCTCGTTGAGGCGCACCAGGTACTCCCGATCGATGTAGTGCTCGTGGGCGATCGCCCGCCGCGCGATGCGCTCGAGCAGCACATCCACCGGCGCTTGCAGATACACCACCAGGTCCGGTCTCGGCGGGTGCACATCGAGGCGGCCGCTCACCTGCTCGTACAGCGCGAATTCCGCATCATCCAGCGTGATCCGCGCGAACAGCCGGTCCTTCTCCCACAGGTAGTCCGCCACTCGCACCGGCGCGAACAGATCCTGCTGATTGAGCGCGGCGAGCTGCTGGCAGCGCTGAAACAGGAAGTACAGCTGCGCCGGCAGGGCCCCCGCGCGGGGAGTTTTGTAGAAGCGCTCGAGGAAGGGATTCTGCGCGGCATCCTCGAGCACCGCCTGTGCCGAGAAGCTCTGCGCCAGCAGGCGGGCGAGGCTGGTCTTGCCGACACCGATCGGCCCCTCCACCACGATGAACTGGTGCTCAGCTGCCATGGTCTCCCGTGCCGCTCGCGGCCGTCAGTGAGGCTCTGGTTCTTCGAGGCGCCACAGGCCCTCGGGTGCGACCCGGGCCTTGAGCTCGATCACCCGACCGAGCCCGGGCACATCGAGATCCGGGGCGAGATCCGCCAGAGGATACAGAACGAAGTTGCGCTCCACTATCCCGGGGTGGGGAAGGACGAGGTCCGGATCGGCACGGCGCTCGCGGCCGCACACCAGCAGGTCCAGGTCGATGATGCGCGGCCCCCAGCGTGGCCCGTCCGGTGGCCTGCCGAAGGCCCTCTCGATGGCCTTGAGCTCCCCGAGCAGGGCGCGGGCATCGAGGCGCGTGAGCACCCCTGCGACGGCATTGACGAACTGCGGCTGTGCGAGCGGTCCGAAGGGCCGCGATCGATAAAGCGGCGAGCACCGCACCGCGCGGGTATCCGGCAATCCCTTCAGCCGCTCCCAGGCCCGCCGCACCTGCAGGCTCGGCGTCTCCAGGTTGCTGCCGATTCCGATATAGGCCGGCTGCCAGATCGCCCGCGTGCTCATTCAAGGGGCGTTCGGCGCGCGTCGCCCGCGCCCTCGACGCCGGCGCGGGGACTTGCGGCCCGTGCCCGAGCGCTCGGGCACCAGAGAATCGGTCATCTGCTCCCGGTCCTGCTCGTTGGCCTCCTGCAACTGCGTCCACCACCGCGCCGTCTCGGCGGAGGCCAAGCCGAATTCGGCGCGCAACAGCAGCAGGTCGTATCCGGCCCGGAACCGGGGATGGGCCAGCAGGCGCAATGCCCGCCGCCCCCGGGGGTATTCCAGCCGAGGCTGCATCGCGAACATCTCGCGCACGCCGAGCGCGAAGCGTCTCGGAATGGAAATGTGAGCCTGGGCTTCGCGCACGGCCCGATCGCACGCCTCGAGAATGGCCGAAAGCTCGTGCCAGCGGCTCGGGGGCATCGCCTCGATGATCCCGGCGATGGGTCCGTAGAGCAGCACGGCGAGCAGAAAAGTCGGGCTGACCGGCCGGCCGGCGACGATGCGCGCGTCGGTGTTGCTGAGCCCTTTGTGCATCAGCTTCTCGACCAGACTGCCCGGGTGGGCGGCCAGGTAGGCCTGCACATTCGGCAGCAGCCCCGCCAGCAGACCGCGGCGGCGCAGCACCTCGAGACTGCGCGCGCCGTGCCCGGTGAGAAAGAGCTTCAACATCTCATCGAAGAGACGCGCGGGCGGCACTCCGCCGAGCAGATCGCTCAGCCTCCCGAGGGGCTCGGCCGTCTGCGCTTGGAGCTCGAAGCCGAGCTTGGCCTCGAATCGCGCCGCGCGCAGCATGCGCACCGGGTCCTCGCGGTAGCGGGTCTCGGGGTCGCCGATGAGGCGCAGACGCCGGGCCGCGATGTCCTCGACGCCTCCGACGTAGTCCCAGATTGAGAAATCGGCGACGTTGTAATAAAGGGCATTGGCGGTGAAGTCCCGCCGCCAGACATCATTGTCGATGGTGCCGTAGACGTTATCCCGCAGGATGCGGCCGGTCTCATCGAACATCCGCACCGCATCGGGGTCGAGATCACCCTCCTGAATCGCCCCCACGGGAGCGTGCGCGGCCTCGGCACGGGCCGCCCGCGGCTCGGTGACCGGACCGCCGAGGTCGAGGATTTCGCCTTCCTCGCCATCCCCCTCCTCGCCGGCGCTCTCACCGGCCTCCTCGGTCTCGAGCGGCTCCTCGCCCTGGGACGGGGCGCTCGCGGCCCGGAACGTGGCGACCTCGATGGTCTCCTGCCCGAAGAAAACGTGCGCCAGGCGAAACCGCCGGCCCACCAGGCGACAGTTGCGGAACAGGCGCTTGACCTGCTCCGGCAGCGCGTCCGTGGCCACGTCGAAGTCCTTCGGATCGAGACCCAGCAGCAGGTCGCGCACGCACCCGCCGACCAGAAAAGCCTTGAATCCCGCATCGCGCAGGCGATAGAGCACCCGCAAGGCGTTCGGGGAGATATGGGAACGGGAAACAGTATGCTCCGCCCGCGGGATGATCCGCGGCGGGGTGGGAGGCGCCGTCTGGCGCACTGGGGAGGAATTCAATTCTGCGCTTTCTGCTTGAGCAAAGTTTAAGGATACCTATAATACCGCGCTCTTGAATCCGGCCCTGAAGTCACGCTCCCTTCGTCTAGAGGCCCAGGACATAGCCCTCTCAAGGCTGTAACACGGGTTCGAATCCCGTAGGGAGCGCCAATTCGCAGCGCGGCTCGAGGCCCCTCTCGCCGGCTGCACATATTACCAGTGTCAAGGATTCCAATCCGCAGGGCGCGATCAAATTGCCCGAAGCCAATTTTGAGCGCGGCGAAGC
>JAJZLX010000621.1 GCA_021850555.1 Pseudomonadota bacterium
TTCGGAAACCCTACGATTTTCCAAGTTTTGGCGCAATGTTGGGATGAAACGGGACGGGTTGGGAAGGCGGGGTTTGACCCCACCTGGTGCCCGGGGCCGGACTCGCACTAATCCGTAAGTACTTGTTTTTCCTAATATCGTATTCGGGACTCACACAACAGCTACCCGCAGCGGTACCCGCAGCTGCGGGTACGGTGTTGGTTCGATTCCCGATGCGCTACGCCAGCAGCTCGATGCCGTTCTCGGCCAGCAGCGAATCGCCGGATTCAGTCAACAGCGCGTTGTCCGCCGCCGTCGTGATGTCCACCAGCACGCCGGTCGGGTGCGGGAAGACGGGCTGTTGGCGTACTGCGATGCAATCGTTGATTCGGGATCGTACATGGCGCCTCGCGGCGGATGGTGAGCCGGTCAGTGCGCCAGGCTCATGCCGCCGCCGGCCTCGCAAGGCCGAGGTCGGGCGCGTGGAACGGTGATGCTCCTAGGCATACAATTTCCCCATAGGTCTCTCGACCAGACCCAGCGAGCTCCCGAGATGATCTACACAATCTTCCTCTGCACCATCGCTGGCTTCTGTCAGCGACCGCTCCCGGCCGACGTGGTCTTCTCCAGCCCGCAGAGCTGCATCCGGACCATGGTCCACATCTTCGGCCCCGGCACGCTCAAAGACGGCCGGCTCTACCAGGGGACGAACCGGGCCGAATGGTACGAGTGCGCTGGCCGGCCAGGGTGGACGCCCGCGAGATAGCGCCTTGTCATTCGGCAGACCGAGCGCACGCGCGCACCGTTAGTGCCTCAGAGCCGCCACCGGCGACGTGTGGCCCCGCATCGAGCCAGGAATATAACTCGGTGCAGGCATCGCCGGCGGCGGGGTTCATCGCCGCGGCGCGGGCAGCCCGGCGCGGTATATGGTCTGTTGCCTCAGTCGCTCGGCCGCGCGCAGCGCAATCGAGCGAAATTTGCGAATCCGCCGGCGCCACGCCATCGAGCCGGCCTTGTGCGTCATTCTCGATCCTGCAGATGCGCAATGAGATGCGCGAGGGCACGAGCGGTCGGGTCGGCCATGTCGGGGGTCCATTCCGGCGCCGGCTCGGCCGGGTGGGTCTTGTATCCGTTCATGGTGTCAACGACAACCGACGGCTTACCCTGGGGAGCCGTGCGCTCGAGGTGCTGCTCGAGCAGTTTGGTCAGCACCGCCTGCATAACCTTCACGTCGCGGATGTCGCCGGCCGGGGTGCCGCGACGATTCGCACGGCAATGCTCGAGCAGTGCCTCGACGTTGGTCGGCGCGGCGGCCTTCATGACGGCGCTCATGCTGCACCGAGCCACGCATCGATTGACGGCTTCGGCGGCGGCCTGCGCTCGGCAGCGAGCTGCTGCGGCAGCTCATCGAGCGCGCTCATCAGCGCCTCAACATCGTCCGCAGCGATCGCCGGCAATTTCTCGCGCGGCACGGTGAGCAGGTCGCCGTCGGACCAATGCCCGTCGAGCGGAACGATGCTCGAGACCGGCTCATCGAACTGGCCGAACTTTCGCGACTGCTCGATGGTCACCGCGCCACTCAATGCCCGCCGTACTCCCGGCGGAATCACGCCGGCCCGCAGCGGCCGAACGTCCACGCCGTCCGAGCCGCGGCGCACCGGGCCGCTCAGCAATCCACGGTCCGCGAGCGCCTTGGTCACGCGGGCGGCAAGCTCGGTATCCTCAATCGGGGCGATGACCAACACCGCCAGCGGCGACGGGGCGCGACAGAGAACGCCCGCCGGGTGCTCGGACGTGCGCCAGCTCGGCAGCTTGGCAAAGAAGGGCGAGACAGCCGACACCCATTCGCCGAGGGGCTGCAGTAGCGACACGGGCGCGTAGCCGTTCGCAGCGAGTGCCCGGCTTGCCGAGCCGAGCGTCGGCGTGCTGTTGGGTTTGTTCACGAGGGCCGTCCCAGAAACTCGCGGTCGAATTCGGCGAACAACTCGCTGCGGCGTGCCGCGGCGAGCGCCGCACGGGTGCGCGCCGCGTCCATGCCGAGCCGCGAATCGACGGCAGGTTTCCGGTCGCGAGCGCGGGCATAGGCTTCCTCGCCTTCCTTATCGGGGTCGAAGTCGTGCAAGTGCTCGGCCGGGTCGGCGTCGCGCGCGCGGCGCTTGTCTTTCGCACGTTTCGCGTCGTGCGCCTTGGCGCGGCGTCGCAGGCCATCGGCAGCGGCCTCGAGGTGTTCGGCGAGTTCCTGCTCGTCGTCCTCGCCCCACTTGCCAAACTCGCCGCCGTCTTCGTCGCGATCGTCCTCGCCGCCGAGGTGGCCGTCGCCTTCGAGTTTGGAATCCAGTGCGCCGAGGGGCGAGCCGTAATAAATCGTCTTGCCGCCGACTCTGATTCGCTGGTACTTCGCCATTCGTGCATCCTCGGGCAATGCTGCCCTTATGTGATGGTGAGGATATCCGAGCGGACGCGCGTCGGCAGGGACAAACCTAACTTGCGTTCGCGCGGCGGTGCTAGACTCGCGCTATGAAATTCGAACCAGGCAGACCAAAAACCGGCGGCCGGCAGCCAGGCTCGGCAAACCGTGTCCCGAGCGCGCGGAAGGTGAAACAACGGCTGCTCGCCCAGGTGCACGCCAGCCTCGAGCGCCACGCCGCCAGCATCGCGCAGCTCTACAAGACCGACCCGCTCGAGGCCGGGAAACTCGACGCGCGCGTTAACCGCGACTGCATCGAGCTGCTGCAGCTCAGCGAGAAACTCACCGGGGGCACTGCTGCGCCAAGCATGAGCGAGGCGCAGGTCGAGGCAGCCGCCACCGAGGCGGGGAGTGTCACAAACGCCCGCGAGGCGGGACTGGTGTACCTGCGCGCGCTCGCCGCCGAGCCGCACAGCGATGCCGTGCGCATCGCCGCGGCACGGCTCGCGGCCGGCGAGCGGCAGGTCGCGGAGCAACAGCTCGAGGCCATCGCCGCTGCCAGCGGCACGGCAGCGGACCAGGTGCGAGCGGTGCTCGATGCCGCGCGGACCGTGCTGCGGCCGGCCACGGCAGTCGTGGAGAGCCCGGAGCCGGAGCCGCAGGACGGGACTCGCCTGACCGAGCACGAGAGCGCCGTACTGCGGCACCAGGGCGTCCCGCTCGGTGACGGCGAGCACTATCTTCCGGCGCCGCCGATCGCACCGCCAGCGCCTCGGCGCTTCGGTCTGCCGGCGGAATTCTTCGACGCGGACGGCTGCATACGCCGCGAGGCGCCCGAGGGCGTGCGCGTGCTGTTCCCGGGCCTTCGGCACTTGAGCACCGGCCGGTAGCGGCCGACTCGCGCGCGTATCCAGGCCGAGGCGAACCGCGGGCGCAGCGAGGCGGCCTGCTCGACGGCCTCACCTTTGCGCCATCCCGGTTCCCGTACCGATGTGGGAATCGGCTGAAGTTGACCGCGCTCATTGCGTGGCGCTTCTGCGCCAGTTGCGGCCATCGTCACGTTGCCGCACAGAATCCCCCAGGCGCGGCGCAGGGTAATCCCGCATAGTTGGATGCGCCTCGGCTTGATCGTGGCGCCTGCGCCATTGTGTGCTGAATCCGCGCATTGCCGGCCGTGATAGACCAACGGCGTGCGCGGTTTTCGAGCGGGGATAGAGGCCACCTGAGCCAGACTTTCCCCACCAGGCCGGCCAGATATTGCGGGTACGGCTGCGGGTACCGAAGCGTCCGCGAGCCTCCGGAACACTGCGGAAATAGGCTGCTGGTCGCACGTT
>JAJZLX010000598.1 GCA_021850555.1 Pseudomonadota bacterium
CGCGTCCCGAGCGACCCGCTGAGGAAGGTCCGCCCGCCGTTTTCAGAAAGCGCCGAGCAGACGCTCGACCACGAGCGCCTCGCTCGGGAACTGCTCAATCAGAACGACCCGGACAACAAGTGGTGGGTCGCCTGATGCGCTCGGTCGAGGTCGATCTGTCGAAAGAGCGGATGAAGTTCTCCGCCGGGCACTTCACGATCTTCTCGGCCACCGAGCGGGAGAACCTGCACGGGCACAACTTCACCGTCGGGGCCGTGTTCACAACGGCGATCCCCGACCGCGGGCTCGCCTGCGATTACGCTGTACTGAAGAAATTCGTGCAAGCGATCTGCGACCGGCTCGATGAGAAGCTGCTGCTCGCCGGCAGGAGCGAACACCTCGAGATCGCCGAGGAGGGCAACCAGGTACGCATCCGCTTCGCCGGCGAGGAGATGACCTTGCCGGCGCACGACGTGTACCGGCTGCCCATCGCCAATGTGACGATTGAAGAGCTCTCAATGTTCTTCCTGGGCGAGCTGCTCGAATCGCTCCCGAGCGAACTCCGCCCGCTCATCCAGTCCGTATCGGTACGCATCAGTTCAGGACCCGGCCAGGGCGCGACTTCGAGATGGGAGCGGGCGGATGCCGAGCGCTGATCCGATGGTCGCAAGCGACACCCCTGGGCTACTGATCGTCACAGGCGGGGGCTCCGGGATCGGCGCTGCGGTGGCGCGCCAGGCGGCGCGCGCGGGCTGGGCGGTGCTGAGTCTCTCCCGATCTGGAATGCGCGAACCGCTCTCGCAGGATGAGCGCGCAAGGATCGAGTCCGTGCAGGTCGATCTGGTGCGCGACTGGAGGCAAAACGCTCTCGCGCTCACCCATAGCGCACTGAAGCGTCACACCCGCCTCGCGCGGCGCATCGCGCTCGTACACAACGCGGCGGTCTCATTCAACGACACCGCGCAAGCCCCTCGCATCGCCGAAATGGCGGCTCTCCTTGAGCTCTCGACGCTGATCCCGGCGCGGCTGAACGAGCTCGCAATCCCGCACATGCAGCGCGGCTCATCGATCATCTATATCGGCTCGACGCTCTCGCACAAGGGAGTCTCGGGCAGCCTGAGCTACGTCACTGCCAAGCACGCGCTCCTTGGGCTTGCGCGCGCCACCGCGAAGGATCTCTACGGCACAGGCGTTCACGCGTTGTGTGTGTGCCCTGGCCCGACCGAGACATCCATGCTGAGCAAACTCTATGGGGAGGAGCGGCACCGGATGTTCGCGCCACTGATGAGCGAGGGCCGGCTCGCCACCCCGGAGGAGATCGCGCGCGTCGTGCTCTTCGCGGTCGAGAGCCCACAGATGCACGGGGCGTTGATCGATGCGTCATTCGGCGAGCATCTCTGAGGTCGCGGGCGAGATGGCCGACGGCAGCGCCTATTCCCCGTCTCGTGCGATACGGCCACCGCGGGTCGAGCCCGAGAGCGGAGCTCAGCGCAGCCCGAGGCAAAGCGAGAGCCACCCCTGGCGATACCTCATCGCCATCGTGAGTTGCCTCGCAGCAGTCGCGCTGTGGGGCACGGTATATCCAGTCTACGGAAGAGCAATGAGAACTGTCGACCCCCTCACCATTGGTGTAATCCGCAACGTCATTATTGCGATCGTCGCGTGTGCCGGGCTGCTCGCGCTCGAGGGCCCGCGGGCATTCAGGATCACCCGGCGGGAGTTCTGGCTCGCCGCCGGCGCCGGCGTTATCGGGGTAGTGGGCTTTGGCATCCTCACCTTCGTCGGCGAGCACTTGGCGGGCACCGGGTCGAATGCCGCCAAGCTCACCGCGGTGTACGCGATGGCACTGATGGTGCTTTGGGAACTGGCGAGCCTCCTTCAATCTGCGAGCATTCCCGGACTGCTCGAGCTCACACTCGTCATCGCGGCCTATGCGGGTCTTGCGTTCATGATCTCAGGCGGAGGTATCTCCGGACTGTTCTCGATGCAGAGCCTCACCGCCGGCGCGCTCGTCCTTGCCGGCACCGCATGCTGGATGTGGTACACCGTTTTATTTCGGAAATTCCGAGCCTGGTCGGTGCTGAAGTTCTCGGCGATCACCTTCCTCCTCGGCACCGTCGCGTTTGCGGCGATCGATGCGACCGCGATCGCAGCGCACGTGCTGCCCGCCCCGCGCATCGGGGCGATCCTCGCCGGGTCGCCCGCGTACCTCTATCTCGGCATCCTCGCCGGCGCCGTACCGCTGATCCTCTGGAACCGCAGCGCCCGAGTGATCACGCCGGTCAACGCACTGATGTTCATGAGCGTCGGGACGGCCGTCACCGTAGCCATCGCAAACCACATGGGCGGCGATCGACAGAACGGGGCGGCGATGATCGTCGGGGGCATCGCGATGATCTTCGCCATCGGGGTCTACAGCGCGCTCCAGTACCGATCAGGCCTGCGGCACGACGTGCGATCTCACGCGTCGCGAGCTGCGCGCCTCGTTTTGCCCCGACGTACAGAAAATCGATCAGCTTGACCCGCAGGGCATTGACTGAAGTGCCGCCGTAACATTGGTGGATTCCACGGGCTCAGCTTCCTGGTAATGACTCCGAAATGCAGTCGCGTAACTCTGCTATAGAGTCACTGAGCGGGGCCGCTGGTGATGTCGCGGCAGACAGGAGCTACGCCCTGGCGCTTTGGTGGGTCCGAGACGTCCGGACCCGTTGTGCGGAGGACTTTGAGCGCTTCGAGTCGGCCGGTTCGCGTTCCGCAGCTTGTTTCGACACAGTGGCATGGAGAAACACTTGCCAGATGGCAGGGTGCATGCGGCGCTTGCCGTACTCCCAATCCTGCCAGGAGCGAAGAGCGGACATGCACGCCGCGCCGGCTTCCTTTTGGGTGAGGCCACGCGCGATGCGGGTTTGACGAATCAATCTCGCAGCAGGACTGCGCCATCGTTTCATCGTCTTTCCTTCCATGAACGAGAGGACGAGCTCGCCCTCGGGTTCACGCAAGCCGACCACGACGAGCGGCCTGCCGTTCGCGGCGTCGAACTTTCGCCCAGGGAGCGAGTCGACGATCTTCGTATTAAACGCGCCTTCAACCTTACGCATGAGGCATTCTCTCCTGCCCTTCTCAGCTCTCCGTCTATTACCAATGATACACGCAATGCGTGCTTTTGGCAAGATAAAAAGCGCCCGCTCGTGCGGGCGCTTTATTGAGCTAACTTGTACTCCTGGAAGACAGGACGCCGCTTGTATACAGCTGAGGCGATGCGATCGAGCGTAAGGCTCGACACACGCCCGGCCGTCGCTGGCCGCTGAATCAAGTGATGCACTCCAGGGGCGAACTTCCAGACCCGCTCTGGAACAAAGCGGCATGGCTTTTGAAAACCCGCCAAAACCCGCTCCGCTTCAGTGAAAGAGTACTGCCCGCCGCTCAACCCCTCCTTCGTCGAAGTCGTAAATACAGCGTAGATCGCTCCGTCCTCTGGATCCACATGCAGGACCACCATCCAATGCGGTCGCAGCTCATATCCATCATCCCCGCGGCATGGCGCGAGGATCACGTCTCCTCGCTTGAACATGTCCGGGCTCTCTGCGTTAATTGCCTGTGCATCTATAGCAAACGGGGGCTGAATAAAAATCCCTCCCGCTGTGCAGGAGGGCGAATTGACCGGCGCGTGAGTACCGGATAAAATAAAAAGATAAGAAAACGCGCTACCGGCGCCACCATGTACGTCC
>JAJZLX010000245.1 GCA_021850555.1 Pseudomonadota bacterium
CGACCGCCGCGGCGATGCGCAGCCGCTTGCGCCAATGCCGGCCCTGCACCAGCGCCAACGTCGCCGGACAGGTCCGCATCAGCTGCCAATCATTCTCGTCGAACGCGCTGTGGTTGCGCTGATCGACTCCCCCGGCGGCCTTCATCACCAGATTCGGCCGGCTGCGCGTCACCTTGGCCACGATCGACTCATACAGTGGGCTGTCGCAGGCGGCGTCGATCCCGACGCTGCCGACGGCCGGATCGATCAGCTTGCGCTGCTCGAGCAGATACTGCCGGGCGCGCGCCACGCAGTCACTCAACCCGGTGCCGCGTCCATTCGGCGCGTAGGAATGCTTCAGCGCGTAAGCCTGCTCCGATTCGCACAGAAACAGCTCCAGCCCGAAGCCGAAGGCGCGCGCCAGAGCCGCCGCCTTCGCCAACAGCACCGTGTCGGACCTGCTGCGTTGAGCTACTGCCAGAATGGAACTCGGCTTGCTCATGAGGCCACCCTCAGCGCAGGTACGCCTCGGTTGCGTACCGGCGCATCATGCGATGCGAGTTAAAATAGGCCGCGTTGATCGCGATCACCGCCTTCATGATCCGGACCCAGGCGTGGCGTCCATCACCTGTGGCATAAAACTGCGGCAGTACTACACTCTCGAGCTTCTCGTAAAGCGAGGCGGCATCCTCGACCGCCCAGCCGGTAACTCCTTCGATGCACCCTTCCACCCACCAGCCATCGCACACCGACAGGCTCGGAACACCGTTGAACGCGGCCTTCATGCCACTGGTTCCTGACGCCTCCAACGGCGGCAGCGGCGTGTTGATCCAGACATCGGTACCGGAGACCATCAGCAACGCCAGATCGAGATCGTAGTCCGGCAGATACACCACGGTGATGGCCCCGGCCAGCTCACGGGCGTGCTCGTGCAGGCGCGTGATCAGCTGCTTGCCTTCCTGGTCGTGCGGATGTGCCTTGCCGCCGAGCACGATCTGGAGCGGATACCGCCGGGCGATGCGCCGCAATCGCCCGATGTCGGTGAAAAACATCTCGGGCCGCTTGTAGGCGGTCATGCGTCGCGCGAAACCGAGGGTCGCAACGGCAGGATCGAGTGTCACGTCCGTCAGCGCCTTCACCCTGGTGATGAGCGCCTGTTTCGCCTGGGCATGTGCCGCGAGAATTTCCTGGTCGGCCACCCCGTGGACCCGGGCCAGCAATTCCGGCTCGTGATGCCAACCGGGGACGTGCCGGTCGTAGACCGCGCGGAAGCTCGCCACACTCCACGCGTAAGGATGCACACCGTTGGTGATCGCGCGCACCTGGTGCCCCGGATACATCTTGGCCGACACTTCCGCGTGGCGCTTGGCCACCCCGTTGACGAAATCGCTGCACGCCAACGCCAATTGCGTCATGTTGAGCGCGTCGGGTCCGGCGAGCGCGGTCAGCACGGAGAAATCGATCGGGCCATGCTCGGTGCCCAGCGCCCCCGGCTTCGGCGCCTTGCGGTCGTCGTACCCATAGACGCTGCTCGCCAGCAGCTGCTTGACCAGGTCATAGGAGAACCGGTCGTGTCCGGCCTCGACGGGGGTATGGGTGGTGAAGCGGCAGAGGTCGCGGACGCGCGGCAGATCGTACGGGGGATCCCCCGGGCGCAGATCCTCGGCCAGGTACGCGAAGCGGCGCATCAGCTCCACGCCAAGCAACGCCGAGTGACCCTCGTTCATGTGATAGGCGCTGATCTCGAAGGCGAGCGCCCGCAGGATGCGCACCCCGCCGAAGCCGAGCACCATCTCCTGCTTGAGACGATAGGCGTCGTCGCCCCCGTACAGATAGTGGGTGATCTCCCGATCATCGACGCGGTTCTCCGGCAGATTCGTGTCGAGCAGCAGCACCGGCGTACGCCCACCCAGGTGGCTCTCGATCACATAGAGCCAAACGCTCACCCACACGGGTCGATCCTCGATACGCACCGCGACTTTGGCATCGAGCGGCTGCGCCCATCGAGCCGGCTCCCATGTGGCCGGCTGCTCGAGCTGGCGCCCGCCGGGGTCGATCTCCTGCCGGAAATACCCGGCGCGGCTCACGAGCGTCACACCGACCAGTGGCAATTGCAGATCCGCCGCAGAGCGCAACGTGTCTCCCGCCAGCACGCCGAGTCCGCCCGCGTAAGTCGGAATTTCGTTGCGCAGCGCGATCTCCATGGAGAAGTAGGCCACCCGTGGCAGACTCACGAACTCATCCAGCATGCACGGCCCTCGGACTGACGATGGCGCCCGCCGCCTTCAGCGCAGCGCTTCCTGCGGCAGGTGAGCGCGCACCGCTCCCTCGCTCTGGTGCACCAGATCCTTCGGCACGACCGCCGCCACGCGCGCGCCGAGTCGCGGCGGCAACACCCGGCGCAGCATGCCGAGCAAGCGCGGATTGGCCATCAGCACCAGGCGCTCGAACACCGGCCCCGGACGATCGCGCACCAGATCGCGCTCGTGCAACCGCAACTCGGATCGAGCAGGCGTCCCGACGGACGCAATGACTCCGGGCAGCTGCATGTCGTGAAGGCGTGCTTCGGCCTGATCCGCCAAGACGATCCGGATGTACATGCCAAAAGATTCCCCGCTCGCGCCGAACCCGCATCGACCCGCGGATACATTGCACGACACGACAACCGCCCGCCAATACGTAATTGCCGGTCGCGACCCGCGCGCTCACGACCGGTCCTTGCCGCGACGACCGTCCAGCCCCCGGGACCGGCCCCGATACTCTAGGTATTTCTGCGGATCGGCGCGCGCCCGACCGGTCGAATCCGATCACGGCGCCCATCGCCTGGGCGTGCAAGTACGTATTGGAAACGGCCGCCGGACGAGACATTGTTTTCTTACCTTCAACAAACGCCGACGGTCCGTGAAGCATTCGCCCTGCGGCACTCCCGAGGAGACTGACCGAATGTACGAGCGCATCCTGGTTCCCATTGACGGCAGTCCCGCATCCGATCTCGGGCTCGAGGAAGCGATCAAACTCGCCAAGGATCAGGGCGCCGACCTGCTCCTGCTGCACGTGCTGAATGACCTGGTCATGATGTCCCCGGACAGCACCGGAACCAACCCCGGAGAGATCGCGGAAACGTTGCGCCGGAGCGGCGATGAACTGCTCAATGGCGCCGATGCTCGCGCCCGCGCCGCGGGTCTGACCGCCACATCGACACTGCTCGATGAGATAGGCGCTCCGGTCGGCGCGGCCGTCCTGCGCCATGCGCAGGAGTGGGCCGCCGATCTGATCGTTTGCGGCACCCACGGACGGCGCGGCGTGCGGCGGTTGGTGCTCGGAAGCGATGCGGAGTACATCGTACGTCATACACGCGTTCCGGTTCTTCTGCGCCGCTATGTCGAGAAACCCCGACAGGACTGAGGCGCTCGCGCGATCCGCCCGACCGGAACCCATTACGTTGCATCGAGGAGATGGGACCATGCTCGTCGAAAATCTCATGACCCGAAAGACTCATGCGTGTCAACCGGGCGACTCGCTCGCCTATGCCGCGCAACTGATGTGGGAACACGACTGCGGTTGCGTCCCCGTGTGCTCCGGCGGCGGGGTACCGCACGTGGTCGGCGTGATCACCGATCGGGACATCTGCATGGACGCGCTGTTCCAAGGCAAGGCTTTGCAGGATCTGCGCGTCAGTGAGGCGATGTCCAGGTCGCTGACGACATGCCGGC
>JAJZLX010000503.1:0-3198 GCA_021850555.1 Pseudomonadota bacterium
GGAGCGCTGCTCGATACGGGTCGGACGGTACCGCTCGCTGCGCTGCAAAGGGTATCCTGCCTCGGCGAGCAAATCGAGGCACTGCGGGGACGAACGGTGGTGGTGGGCGTGCGGGATCAGCTGACCGCGGCCGTCCTTCTCATCGAGCTCGATGGGGTGGCGGGGCGGATGGTGCTGTGCTCAACGGACCTCGCTCCGGAGCATCGAGCGCACGTGATCCGCACTGCGCAGGCGGATACCTGGATTTTTGATCGTGGAGGTGACGAGCCACCCGCAGGTGTCGGCTTGGTGGTCGAGGTGCCGGCGGCTCCCGAGCCCCAGCGGGCAAAGATCGCGCGGCGGTCGACCTGCGAGACGCATTGGGTCCTTCTGACTTCCGGCACGACCGGCGCTCCGAAGCTGGTGCTGCATACCCTCGCCAGTCTCGTGAGCGCCTTTTCGCGGCCTGGAGCGGACAGGGATGGGTCGCCGGTGATCTGGAGCACCTTCTATGACATCCGGCGCTACGGCGGCTTACAGATCTTTCTGAGGGCTCTTTTCGGGGGCTCGATGGTGTTCTCGAGTCCCGCAGAGCCGACCGCGTCGTTTCTCGCTCGTGCGGCCGCGGCAGGGGTTACTCACATCTCGGGTACCCCCTCGCACTGGCGAAAGGCGTTGATGAGCGGGGCGCTCGGGGGCTTCTCTCCTCGCTACGTCCGCTTGTCCGGCGAGATCGCCGATCAAGGAATTCTCGACGCGCTGCGCGAGGCCTTGCCGGATGCCGTCGTGGCCCACGCATTCGCATCCACGGAGGCGGGGGTGGGATTTGAGGTGCGGGACGGGCTGGCGGGCTTCCCGGCTTCGCTCGTCGGGCTGTCGGATGACGGGGTCGAGATTGACGTGAGCGGCGGAACGTTGCGGATCAAATCCCCGGGGAATGCCTCGCGATATCTCGGCGAAGGCGCTGTTCCGCTCAAGGACGCCGAAGGCTTCGTCGATTTGGGAGATCGGCTGCAGTTGCGTGACGGGCGCTATTACTTCCTGGGACGCAGCGGCGTGATCAACGTCGGAGGCCTCAAGGTCCATCCCGAGGAAGTCGAGGCCGTGATCAACTGCCATCCGGCCGTGCGCATGTCCCTGGTCAAGGCGCGGCGCAACCCCGTCACTGGCTCGGTCGTGGCTGCGGACGTCGTGCTCGCCGAGCCGGCGGCCGGCGGGGCAGGCGAGTCCCCTTCCGGGGAGCGCATCCGGGAGGAACTCCTGAGGATGTGCCGCTCCTCGCTTCCCGCCCACAAGGTTCCTGCCCTCATCCACATCGTTCCCTCGCTCGAGGTGTCGGCCTCCGGCAAGCTGGTGCGCTCGAACGCATCGCCGGAAGCGATTGGTGAGGACACGTGCAAGTGTGTCGATCCCCGCGAGACCGGGGCAGAAGCTCGGGATGGACCGGGTAATGCGTAACGTGCTGGTCACCGGTGCGAGCCGGGGGCTCGGGCTTGCCATCGCCTCGAGGCTCGCTGCCGGCGGCTACCGCGTGATCGCGGTAGCGCGGTCGGAGACCGATGAGCTGCGGGCGCTGATTGCGGCTGAGCCGGAGCGGCTTCTGTTTCGGGCTTTCGACCTCTCGAACACCGCCGGGCTCAAAGAGCTGGTGCGTGAGCTGCGCCGGGAAGCAGGCCCGCTCTACGGGCTCGTCAACAACGCCGGTCTCGGCATCGGCGGGCTGCTCTCCACGATGCGCGATCCGGACATCGAGTCGCTGGTGCGCCTGAACACGCTGGCACCGATCGTCCTGACCAAGTACGTGGTGCGCTCGATGATGAGCGCCGGCGCTGGGCGCATCGTCAACATCACGAGCATCGTGGCCACCAACGGCTTCAGAGCCTTGTCCGCTTACTCGGCCACCAAGGCCTCGCTCGAGGGCTTCACGCGCTCGCTGGCGCGGGAGGTCGGCCCGCTCGGCATCACGGTGAATGCCGTCGCGCCGGGCTTCGTGGACACAGCGATGACCCGTGAACTCGGGGAGAGCGTGCGGGAACAGATCGCCCACCGCAGCGCCCTGCGCCGGATGGCCGAGACCGTCGATGTCGCGGGCGCGGTCGAATACCTGTTGAGCGAGGCGGCCCGCAACATCACGGGCGTCACCTTGACCGTAGATGCTGGTAACACAGTCTGAGAGAACCATGCGACCCGAGACCATCGCCCTGCACGGCGGCTTTGACGGGGACCCGGCCACCAAGTCGGTGGCCGTCCCGATCTACCAGACCGTGGCGTATTCCTTCGACAGTGCCGAGCACGGCGCGGCGCTTTTCAATCTGGAAGTGGAAGGTTTCCGCTATACGCGCATCGCCAATCCCACGGTCGAGGTGCTCGAGAAGCGCGTGGCGCAGCTCGAGGGAGGAATGGATGCGCTCTGCGTGAGTTCCGGCCAGGCGGCGCTGCACTACTCCGTGCTCACCGTGACGGAGGCCGGCCGCAACATCGTCTCGGTGCCGCAGCTCTATGGAACGACGCACACGCTGTTCGCCCACATCCTGCCGAAGCTCGGCATCCGCACGCGCTTTGCCAGGGACGATCGTCCCGCGTCGCTCGCGGCGCTGATCGACGAGGACACCCGCGCGGTGTTCTGCGAAATGGTCGGCAATCCCGCCGGCAACGTCTGCGACATCGAGGCGCTGGCCGAGGTGGCGCACCGCGCGGGCGTGCCCCTGATCGTGGACAACACCGTGCCGACGCCGATCCTGGTGCGTCCGATCGATTATGGCGCGGACGTCGTCATCCACTCGCTCACGAAGTTCCTGGGCGGCCACGGCACCACGATGGGCGGCGTGATCATCGACAGCGGCAGGTTTGCCTGGGAGCGCCAGGCGGCACGCTACCCGATGCTGACCCAGCCCGATGAGTCCTACCACGGCCTCGTCTACACCGAGCATTACGGACCGACCGCCTACATCGGCCGCACGCGCAGCGTCTTTCAGCGCACCATGGGCTCGGTCCTCTCGCCGCTCAACGCCTTCCTGCTGCTTCAGGGTATCGAGACGGTTGGACTCAGGATGGAACGTCACGTCGAGAATGCGCGTCGTGTGGCGGAGTTTCTCCGCGACGACCCGCGGGTCGCCTCGGTGAGCTACGCAGGCTTTCCCGAGAGCCCGTATTTTCCTCTCGTGCAGAAGTACCTGAAGGGCCGGACCTGCTCGCTGCTCACCTTCGCCATCCGCGGGG
>JAJZLX010000503.1:3208-22533 GCA_021850555.1 Pseudomonadota bacterium
TGAACCTCGGCGATGCCAAGTCTCTCGCCTGCCATCCGGCCTCCACGACGCACCGCCAGATGTCCGCGGAAGAGCAGCGCCTGGCCGGCATCGGGCCGGAAACGTTGAGATTGAGTGTCGGGATCGAGCACATCGATGACATCCTCGCGGACCTCGACCAGGCGCTTGCCGCGGCCGTCGATTGACCGGGCGGGCCCATGGCCATGAACGATCTCGCGGGTCCCGCGACGCAGCTGTTCCCCGATCGGGACGAGCGCGAGCGCCTGGACGGGCAGCTCACCCGGGCTCTGATCGATGCCATCGAGCGGGTGCGGAACGGGCCCGTGATGCCGGACCTTGACATGGCGCGGTTCCGGGAGGAGCTGGCGGCGTTCGATTTCACGACGCCATTGCCGCTGGCGCCCCTGATCGAGCGCGCGATCGGCTGGCTCGAGCATGGCGCCGTGCACATGACGCATCCGCGCTATTTCGGGCTGTTCAACCCGGCGCCGAGTTTCCCTGCGCAGTGCGCCGATCGTATCTCGGGCGCGTTCAATCCGCAGCTGGCGAGCTCCGGCTCCTCGCCCGCGCCGGTCGAGATCGAGGCGCACGTGATCCGGGCGATCGCGCAGCGGGCGGGTCTGCCGCAGGAATCGGGTGGCCACTTCACGACCAGCGGCTCCGAGGCGAATTATACGGCGCTCGTGTGCGCGCTCACCCGTGCGGAGCCGCGATTCGCCGCCGAGGGCGTGCGCGCCTTCGCCGGTCCCATCGCGATGTATACCTCGCGGGAGTGCCAGCCCGCGTGGCACAAGATCGCCCATCAGGCGGGCATCGGCAGACAGGCTCTCAGGCTGATTGCCACCGACAGCATGGGGCGCATGGACGTGAAGGCGCTGGCCGAGGCCGTGCGCGAGGATCGCCGGTGCGGCGTGGTCCCCATCCTGATCTCGGCGACGGCCGGCACCACAGGGGCGGGCATGGTCGATCCGCTCCCAGGCTGCGCAGACATCGCCAGAGAGCATGCGCTCTGGTATCACGTCGACGCCGCATGGGGCGGCGCGGCGCTCTGCTCCGAGCGGCTGCGCGGCGAGCTCGCCGGCATCGAGCTCGCCGACTCGGTGACGATCGATGCGCACAAGTGGTTCGCCACCACGATGGGCTGCGGCATGTACATCACCCGGCATCCGAAAGTCTTGAGCGACGCATTCCACGTGGGCGCCGATTTCATGCCTTCCACCGCCTCGAGCATCGATCCATACCTCAATACCATGCAATGGTCGCGGCGCTTCATGGGCCTCAGGCTCTTCCTGTCGCTCGCCGCGGCCGGCTGGAGCGGCTACGCCGCGCACGTGGAGCGCGCAGTGGCGGTGATCGAGCGCATCAAGGAAAGACTCATCGCCTTCGGCTGGTCGGTCGCCAACGACTCCAGGCTGGCGGTGCTCTGCGTGGTGCCGCCGAAGGGCTCCGGGCCCGTCCGGGAAATCGCCCGCACAGTCCTCGCCTCGGGCCGAGCGTGGGTCGCGGTCGCAACGTACGTCGGACGACAAGTGATCCGCATCTGCGCCTCCCACGGGGAGATATCCCTCGAGGATGTCGAGGAGCTCGTGGCTGCGCTCGAAGCGGCGCGCGGCGCAGGCGGTTAGGCACGCCGGCGGGGCCGCGAAGCTTGTCGCGGCCGCCGACCGTGTCTAGGTGAGGTGACTTATCCTCTCGAGCATCGATTCCATGGAGGCGATGGACTGGAAGTTCTCCGGGGTGATCGCTTCCTGGGGGATGATCAGGTTGAAGTCCGCCTCGATGGCGAGCATCAGGCTCACCATCTTGATGGAGCTGAGGCCGAGCTCCGAGAGGCGCGCATCGATCGGCAGCGGCCGGGAAGCCGCGGAAGGACCGAGGATCTGCCGCACGAGCGCGAGCAGCCGCTCGCGGGGCGTGCGGGGCGAGATGCTATCGATGCCGGCTTCGCTCGTGCTCATTCTCCACACCATCATACCTGGACGGTGATGCTCGCGCGGCGTCGACCCCTCTTTTCAGCCACCACGCTGAGCCAATTTCGGTAAATCGCAATGGCGCCCGGGCGCCATGGAGCGTGCACTGCCTTGACGAGCGCTTCAATCGGGAATTCCGCCATCATGGCCGGATCCCGCCGCCGCTCTGCGCGTTCCCGAAAGGCAGCCAGGGGAACCAATGCGTCCTGTGAGAAGTACGCCTGAGGCAATCCGGGCCAGGCAGTCTGCTCGCCTCGCAGGAACCGACCGACGTCGCGGCGGTATTCCTTGAGGAGCGTCGTCTCCTCGTACTCCGGGTGGCCCTGAAATCCTACCAACAGGCTCCGGCCGGCTTGGACGAAGAGGTTAACGCCGTGTTCGGGCGAGGCGCTGAGGATCTGAAAGCCGGCGGCACGCAGCGGCTCGATGGGCAGATCGTTCCAGCGGGAATGGGGGGTCAGGAAAGGGCGTTCGATGTCCCGCAGCAGCGGATGTATTGCCAAATCCGGGTGCTCGAAGACTCCGAAGCGCTTCTCGGGCAAGCGATGGCGGCGGACGCCGTGCAGGGCCTGCGCGGCGAGATGCGCGGCGAGGCAGGACCAGATGCTCGAGGCGGTGTGCCGCTGTGCCCAGTCGAGCAGCTGGCACATCCGGCTCCAGTACGGCTCATCCTCGAGGGCGTCCGTCCGCGGCTCGAGGCCGGTGACGATCAGGGCATCCACCGGGCCGGTAAGAGCCTCCTCGAGCGTGAAGTAGCGGCCCGCCATGCGCTTAAGCGTCGCGGGCGCACGCGCCACCTCGGGCAGGCTGACCAAGCGCAGGCGCACCTCCCGCGCGCCGGCCGCCGCAGCGAGCAGTCCGCCGAACTGGCTTTCCGTGGCCTCCATGGCCGGATCGGGCATATTGTTTACGAGCGCGATCACGATCGCGTCCGCGCCGCGTCGGGTCTCACGGGGCTCTTCAATCGTGAGCGGCATTGGCTCTGGAAGCTTCGTGACGGTCATCCCGATCCGGCATCCTGCGATCTGTCTATACTATGGCGCGAACAGAATTAAAACCTGGAGCGGAGTCTCTTTAAGCGTGAACGACTCACCCGCCCCGCCCGCAGCCGGGGAACGATCCGGTCTTGCCGAGGCAACGCTTGCTCAGCGCGCCGCAGGGGCTGCGGACATCGCGGCTCAGTATGCCGGCGACGTTGACGCCGGCTCGCGCTTTCCGGCGGAGGCGTTCGCGGCCATCAAGCAACATCGACTGCTCGGCATGCTCGTGCCGCGTACTCTCGGGGGGGAAGAGGCCTCGGTGAGCGAAGTGGCCGATGTCTGCTGCCGACTGGCCCGGGCATGCTCCTCCACCGGCATGATCTTCGCGATGCACCAGGTGAAGGTGGCCTGCCTCGTTCGACACGGGCAAGGCAGCGCCGCCCTCGAGCGGCTGCTGCGGCGCATCGGTTCCGGGCAGCTGCTGCTGGCTTCCTCGACGACGGAAGGGCAGGGCGGCGGCAATGTCCGCTCGAGCGAGGCGCCGGTTGAATACCACGATGACCGGATCAGCCTGCACCGTCAGGCGAGCGTGATTTCCTACGGCGCGGCGGCCGACGGGATCGTGACGACCGCCCGCAGGTCAGCCGAGGCGGCGCCCTCCGATCAAGTGCTGATCGCCTTCCTCAAGGAGGATTATGAGCTCACGCCGCTTCAGGGTTGGAACACCCTGGGCATGCGGGGCACGTGCAGCGAGGGATACACCCTGCGCGCGAGCGGCACGCGCGACCAGATCCTGCCGGAGCCTTACGAGTCGATCCACGCGCGCACCATGGTGCCGTTCGCTCACCTGCTGTGGGGATCGGTGTGGGCCGGGATAGCCGCGGGCGCCACGGCGCGCGCGCAGGCCTTCGTGCGCCAGGCGGCGCGCAGGAGTGGCGGCCAGCTGCCGCCCGGGGCGGCGCAGCTCACGAAGGCGCTGTCAACGCTGGCCACCCTGCACGCCCTGCTGGCCAATTCCGTGCGCGCCTACGAGAGCCGCATGGACGATCCCGCGGCGCTCGGCGCGCTCGACTTCCAGGCGCAGATCGCGCTCACCAAGGTCGAGGCCTCCGAGCTCGCCGTGGCAACGGTGCTCACCGCGCTGCGGGTCTGCGGCCTCTCGGGCTATCGCTGCGATGGCGAGTTCAGCATCGAGCGGCATCTGCGCGATGTGCTCTCATCGCCTCTGATGATCAACAACGACCGCATTCTCGCGAGCATCGCCGGCGCTTCCCTGTTGGCGCCGGTTCCCGCCCTGCTGAGCGATTGAGCGTGAGGGGCCGATCGATGTCCGCCGAGCCGAAGCCGCCGACCCGCCTGTCCCAGGCCGCAGAGCGCAGCGAGGCGACCCGCGCGGACGATCCCGAGGAGTCCGTCCGCAGCGCGCTGTTTCAGCCCCTCGGAGTCGACGGGGTCTATGCCCGCAGCGGCCTGTATCAGGATGTGCTGCATCGTCTCGATGAGCTCGTCACACGGGAGTGCGATCCGCGTGCGGAGGTGCTGCGCTTCCCGCCCGTGATGAGCCGCGCGCAGCTGGAGAGGTCCGGATATCTCAAGAGCTTTCCGAACCTCCTCGGTTGCGTCTGCGCGCTGCACGGCACTGAGTCGCAAATCCGCGCGGCGGCCGATGCTCACGAGACAGGCGGGGACTGGACTGCCTCGCTCGCAGCCTCCGACCTCGTGCTCTCGCCGGCCGCGTGCTATCCGGTCTATCCACTGGCAGCCGCACGCGGGCCTTTCCCGCAGGACGGTTTGATCTTCGATGTCGCGGCGGACTGCTTTCGGCGCGAGCCCTCGCGCGCGCTCGATCGGCTGCAGTCGTTCCGCATGCGAGAGTTCGTGCGCATCGGCTCGCCGGAAGCGATCCGGACGTTCCGGGACCAATGGATCGGCCGCGCCGAGGGTCTTGCGCAGGAGCTGGGGCTTCCCTGTCAGATCGAGGTGGCGAGCGATCCTTTCTTCGGACGCGTCGGCCAGGTGATGGCCGTGAGTCAGCGACAGCAGTCACTGAAGTTCGAGCTGCTGGTCCCCTACCGCGGCGGCGCCGCCCCGACCGCATGCATGAGCTTCAATTATCACCGCGATCATTTCGGTGTCGCCTGGGATCTGCGGGATGCGCGCGGCGAGGCGGCGCACACCGGCTGCGTCGCCTTCGGGATGGACCGGATCGTGGTGGCGCTGTTCTGCGTCCACGGCCTGGATCCATTTCGTTGGCCGGCCTCGACAAAGCTCGCGCTCGGTCTGTAGAGCGCCGCGCCGCGATGGCCCTCGACGCCCACGCCAGGCGATTTCTCGACAGGCTGGCGGCCGCGACGCCGAGGCGCATCGGTGAGCTCGACATCGGACAGCGCCGGGCATCCCTGGAGCAGCTCTTGAGCCTTGGAGGCGAGCCGGAGATGGTCGCGAACGTGGCGGAGCGGGAGATTCCCGGCCCCGGAGGAACGCTTCGCACGAGGATATACACGCCGCGCGACGCTGACCGTTGCGCTCTTCCGGGACTCGTTTACTTTCACGGTGGGGGTCTGGTGGCCGGGAGCCTCGACACTCACGACGGCATCTGCCGGTCGCTCGCCAACTCGAGCGGCGCCCGTCTCGTGTCGGTGAACTACCGGCTGGCCCCCGAGGCCAAATTCCCGGCGGCGGTCGAGGATGCGTGCGAAGCGATGCGGTGGACGGCCGCTCATGCGGTGGAGCTTGGTATTGATCCCGGAAGGCTGGGCATCGGCGGGGATTCCGCCGGCGCCACGCTGGCGGCGGTCGCCTGTGTGGCGATCAGTGCGCAACGCACGGCCAGGATCGCGTTCCAGTTTCTGCTCTGTCCGATTCTCGACCATGCTGCCGAGACCGAATCGCGGCGCGCCTTCGAGGCCGGGTACCTCCTGGATCGGGACACCCTGGCCCACGATCTGGCGCACTATCTGCGGCCGTCTGACGATCCCGCCGATCCAAGGGTCTCTCCGCTTCGCGCTCCAACCCTCGAGGGGCTGCCGCCGACCTGCATCCATACGGCTGAGTGCGACCCGCTTCGCGATGAAGGGGAGCTCTATGCCAGACGCGTCGCCGAAGCCGGAGTGCAAGTGAAATACCGCTGCCACGCAGGGATGATTCACATGTTCTATGGTCTGGGCACCCTGATCCCGGCAGCGGCGAAGGCCTATGATGTCATCGGCGCGGATTTGCGCGACCTGCTCGTCTGAACGGGGCCAGCCGATATGACCGCCACGCCCGATCGCTCCAGCATGGACGCGCTGCTACGGCAGTTCTACGCGGCCCGCACGGGGGACCGGCTCGAAGACCTTTGCGCCATGTTCGCCCCGGAGGCGCGCTTGCGCATCTCAGGGGCGAGTGAGGGTAAGCCGATCGGGGTCCTCGCGCGCGGAACGGCCGAGATCCGCTCCTGGCTCGGCGTGATGGTCAAGACATTCAGGCTCAAGCATTTCGAAGTCCTGTCGACGATCATCGACGGCGAGGATGCCGCAGTGCATTGGCGGGCAGACATCGAGTCGAGGGTGACGGGCATGTCGGTCCCAACCGAGCTGGTCGACTTGGTGCATGCCCGGGACGGGCTTATTGCCTCGTACCAGGAGTTTTTCGTCCCGATCTGAGGGCGCGCATCAGAGCTTGGAGTGCCCGCATTGCAGCAGGGACGGGTTCCCACCGAGCGGCGCGGCTGCTGCGACATAATGATTGCTTGGTTGAGCTGACTGACGTCTCGACCGCCGCATGCCTCTCCGGCGTGACCGGCGGTCGAGCAATCCTATCCGAGCGCGTATCAAAGAGCTCGGGCCGAGCAGTTCATTTTTCGGAGTAATGCTTCGGACGGGCGAGCGAGCCCGGCTATCTGAAGACCTTTTCGCAACGATGTGACGCAGCTCGCAGGGAATCTGGGAAAAATCCGCATATTTAATGTCAGTGGATGCCAGGGCGTCGCCATCGTGCGACAATGCCGGCAAAGTCCGTCCAGCGGAGAAGGGCAGGCCGCCGTCCGTGGAGCCTGGGCGGAGTTTACTAGAGGTGGGTACGATGGAATGCGGGCCGGAGCGAGGGTTCAGTCAGTCGGGCGCAGCGAGAGTCATGGCCGCTCGTGCGGTCGAACCGCGCAGCTGCGTGCTTGCAACAGCGATCCCAGGGACCCCGGCCGAGCAGGCCGCCGATGATGAGCCGGCTTCGTGCACGCCGATCCACTTCCCCTCGGGCGCACATCAGCCGTCCGCATGGGTCCGTTGGCCGGCCGGCGGCGCGGCGTCGCGCTTCGCCCCGCCCGTTCGCAGGCCATCCGGACCCGATGCTTTCCACCCGCGCCTCAATCCTCTGCATGCGCCGATGCCGACGCTACTGCGGCAGCGGGCGGATTTCGCGCTTGGGTGTCAGCGCCGGCGCGGCGCTTGCGACACTGACTGTCGGGGAAATCGCCTGCGACACGCGAATAACATGAAGATTTGGATCTGATTTGCCTGAAGCAGAACCAGGAAGGGTATGAACGCCAATCTCACTGATGCGGTGCCGTCGCGTAAGAATGCGGCGCCGGCATCACCCGTGTACTTCTCGTCGGCTGAGCGAACGCTTTTCGGTTGGGTGCACGCTCCGGGTCGCGAGCCGGCAGCCGACTTCGGCGTGGTCATCTGCAAGCCGTTTGGCTACGAAGCACTGTGCGCGCATCGCGGCGTAACGGCGTTCGCGGACGCAATCAGTGCGACTGCGGTACCGGTCCTGCGATTCGACTATGCAGGAACCGGGGACTCCTCGGATATCGACTGCCGGGCGAATCAGATCGAAACGTGGGTGCGTGATATCTCGTCTGCGGTGGCCGAGCTTCGCCGCCGGACGGGCGTTCGCCGAGTGTATCTGCTCGGCTTTCGGCTCGGCGCGTTGCTCGCCGCCGTCGCCGCTCGAGAGACCAGGGCCATATCCGGACTTGTTCTGATCGCTCCCGTCGTGAGCGGTGGCAGCTACGTGCGTGAGGCGCGTACGCTCCAGTTGGCGGCCGCCGCCGCCGAAGCGTCCGCCGCACAGGACTGTTCGCTCAAAGGACAGTGTGTCCCTGATGGTCTCGAGGTGGCCGGGTATTCACTCTCGGCGGCGTCGCTCGCCGCGTTGTCGAGTCTGGATGTGAGAAATTGCGAATTGGAGTCGGTGTCGGATCTGCTGATAATCGATCGCAATGACCTGCCGGGCGCCAAGACATGGACGGATCTCTTGAGGCAGCGAGGACATCGAGTTGACTATCACGCGATGCCGGGTTTCGTCGAAATGATGTTGACTACGGCCTACTTCGCGAAGGTGCCGCAAGGGATGCTGCAGGCGACGTGCGACTGGTTTCGGCGGCAAGCCGCCGGCTCGCAGCCGGCAAGCCCGCGGGAGAGATCTGATTTCACTCAACCGCCGGTGAGGGAGCAGACGTCGCTGCATCTGCCGGCCGCGGGGAGCTGCGGTGCATCGATCGTCGAAAAGGCGGTGTTCTTGTCGGCCGAGACGGGCCTCTTTGGAATCGTGTCGCACCCACGGAAAGACGAAGTCCGCCGACGCGCCGTCATTCTGCTCAATACAGGCGCGGATAGCCACGTCGGCGCCTGCGATCTCAGCGTTGTGCTTGCCCGCCGCTGGGCGCGCCGGGGGTACTTTGTCCTGCGAATGGACTTGTCGGGGCTCGGAGACAGCGATACGCGGCCCGGACAGGTTGAAAATGAGGTATTCCCGCCGGAAGCGCTCGAAGATATCGGAGCGGCGATAGGATTCATGCGCGGTCAATACGAAGTCAGAGAGATCACGCTCGCAGGAGTGTGCTCGGGTGCCTTTCACGCGCTGCGTGCCGCAGTTGCCGGTTTGCCGGTGCAGCGGATCTTGATGGTCAATCCGCAGAATTATTTCTGGCGGCGAGGCGGGACGCTCGGGGATTTGCAACCGGTGGAGATCGTTCGAAATCCGAAAGTGTACAAGCGACGAATTCTCTCGCCGAGCGCCTGGAGGAGGCTGCTGAGTGGAAAGGTGGAGATTTCCCGCATTTTGAAAATCTACATGCGGCGGCCGTTGCTCGCGATCGAGTCGGTCTTTCGCGATGTCGCCCGCAGCTTTGGCGTCCGTCTGAGACGCGATCTGGGGCGTGAGCTGGAAGACATAGTCGGGCGAGGCATCCGGGTGGTGTTTGTGTTTGCCCGTGGCGAGCCCGGATTGGATCTTTTGAAGATTGAAGCGGGAACGGCGATCAGGCGGCTCGGTGAGCTCTGCCGCATCCGCATCATCGACAGTGGCGATCACACCTTCACCCGGCGCGGACCACGGAAAATTCTGGAGGACGTCCTGAGCGAGGAGCTGTTTTTGACGCACCGTCAGGTCGATTCAACAGTGGTGTCGGGTTCGGCGGGTCTTCGGTCGATCTGATCCAGTTGGCGCGGGGCGCGAAACAAGAAGATCCCGTTCGGCGGCACGCTATGACTGTCCGGGTTGGGCGCTCGGGGCTCTCGCGTATTCCCGGTGCCGCCAACCCCAGAGAATGGAAAGCTTCCCGAAATTCGCGCTGGCTTTGACCAGCCAAGCCGCGGCGTGATGGCGTCCCAGGGGAAAGGTGAGGCCCGCAAGCACCCCGGCGACCAGCATCTGCGCCAGGGCGCGCAGGTAGAAGAGCAGGCGGCCTGGTCCGCTGATGGGCCGGAAACGGCCGTTGACCACCGCGCGCGCGAAGCCCTGACCGCCGCCGAGCGCGCGTTGCATCAGCCAGCGGAGCGTCAAACGCTTGGGCTCGATCGGCTCGAAGACAGGCGCGGCTTCGTACCACACGATGCGCGCCCCCTTATGCGCCAGGCGCACGAGCAGGTCGCCGTCTTCGCCTCCCATGAGACCGAACGCCGGATCGAAAGGACCGGGCTCGCCCCGCATCCAGTCGGCGCGCAACAGCACGTTGCCGAAGCGCATGCAGTTGAGCGGGACGGTCGCCCCGCTCTGCTGGTGTGCGAAGTCGTAGAAGCGGCCCCGTCGGATCCATGCGGGTGCGGTCGTCGGGACTTGCGGCTCGACAGGCGCCAGCACACCGTCGGCTGAATACGTTTCCGCCGCTTCAAGGAGCCGCCTGAGCCACTCTTGGGGCGCGCGCTCGTCGTCGTCGATGAAGGCGAGCCATTCGCAGGCGGCGAGCTCCACGGTGCGGTTACGTGTCAGCGCAATGTTCGGCTGTGGCTGGACGTCGTAATCCAGCCGCAAGCCGTTTGCCGAGAGCCGGAATTCCTCGACGATGGCTCGAGCGCCACCGGCCGCATCGTTGTCCACGACGACAATTTGATCCGGCAGCCGTTCCTGGTGCGCGAGATCTGCGAGCAGAGCGCGAAGGCGTTCGTTGCGCCGGTAGGTCGGGATGCAAACGCTGACTGTGCCGGTCACTGCGGGTGCGGGAACTTGTGCGGCTTTGATATCCGCAACCCTACTGAAGGGGAGGGGCGAACTTCAAGCGGCTGTGGTGCGCTGGAACCCGCAGCGCAAGCCCCCCCCTGGATTGCGGCGAGCGTTGAAAGGTGCGGGGGGGCGGCTACTTCGGTGCTCGGCGTCCGCGAGCAACCGCCAGCCCGCCCGCGAGCAGAGTCAGTGCCACCATGGCACCGGCCGGATCGAGTTCCGGTGCCGCAACAGGGCCCGTGCTTTGACCCTGATCGGGATCAGCGGTGTTGACGCAATACCAATACCAGTCCTCAACCTGCTCGCCGAACTGGTCGAGCCAGTTGTCCGTCTGTTGAATCCAGCTCTGGCTCGGCGGCGGCGAAGTGGTGTTCGCGTACGCTACCGTGGCGCCGAGTGAGAGGGCCAATATCCCGAGGAACTTGCGCATTTTTTCTTCTCCAGCTCCGAGTGTGGCTCTCCGGCCTCCCTTTCCAGGACGGCAGCATCATAGCGTGCCTGTCGGCAAAAGGAAACAGCCGCGCCGGCGAGCTGCGTTATCTCAAATCCTCAAATCCGCTGTGGCGACTCTAGCGTAGCCACTGCTGCCCGGGCAGCGCGGCTGCCGCGAGCCGCTTGACCGGAAAGGCGCGCGCTCGAAGTCCTTCGCCAGCCGGCGGCGCATGAGGGATCCGCGGCAGGCCGGGGCCCGGGCCACCGCGACAGCCGAACGCGCTGAGCGCTAGCTCTTGAGGCGGCAGGCCAGGGCCTTGGAGGCGGATGCTCAAGCCGGACCGCGTCCAAGCACGCCATCTGCGCCATCGGCACTGGCGCGCCGATGGGGCGATTCGGTCTCGCGCACGAACGGAAAGGTGCTGGCAAATTCCCGCGAGGAAAGGCAATCGCACCGCCCTCGCCGAGCCTCGGCCAGCCATTGAGAGAGCTGTCCGCGGCTCACGAGGACATCCTGCGCGCCGGCTTCGCCGCCCTGCGGATCGACTGGCTCGGGGGCGGGTGAGCCGTTCGCCTGCCTTGCGGGATTGAGGCGCTGGCGCTCCCGCTGCCGGATCGGCACGGCCTTTCGCCGCAGGTCACCGAGCCAACGATGCAGATAGGGTGCGCTGGGAACTCTGTACACTTGAACCGCGAGCAGCGGTGTCACATCCGCGAGCCACTGGCGCTTGTAATAGGAAAATCCCGACAGCAGGTTCAGAAACCGGTGCTGCCGCTCGATCGCCCGGTGCACGGCCAGCATCATGATCGCAGAGCCCGGTGCCACCGCGTGGAACCGGCGGTCGTAGGCGATCTGCAGCGCGTACGATCCCGCCCCGGAGCCTGTGTCGAACGTGCCGACGAGGCTCCCGGCAATCGGCAAGCCGTCGATGAGCAGCAGGGTCGCCTCGAGCCTGAATGGCTCCCCCGCGGCGAACCAGTCCCGGTAGTAGGCCAGCGCTTGCGGATCGAAGCCCACCGCATGGTCGCAGGAGGATTTCCAGCTGCGCCGCTCGATGTCGCAGTAAAGGGCGAGCAGGGCGGAAGCGTTCGCCGGGTCGGAGGAGTACAACACTTCCAGCTCGCCGCTTGCGAAGAGCTTGCGCATCTGCCGCTTGACATTGGCTCGAAACTTTCGTTCGAGCGCCTCGAGGTATTGCTCGACGCTGGACCACTGGATCGGAACGGTGCAGTTCTCCCAATTCTCGAACTCGCGCACAGCCAGCCCGCGCACAGCCGTCTCGCGAATCATCCGGCGAAGGATTGACGCGCCGTCCTGTTGTCCGAATTCCAGATAATCCCATCGGCGGCGCTGCGCGATGAGGAAGCAATAAAGCGCATGCGCGATCTCTTCCAGGTACTCCCGTGCCGCCACGATGCATGGACGATCGAAGTCGCGGGTGACGAGAAATTCGAGTCGCCGCGCCGGCAGGCCGAAAAAGCGCGTCGTCGTCTCCTTTAGGGCTAGAAAGCCGACGAGCGATTCCCCTGTGAAAGCGCCGAGGAACCAGAGTTTCCCGGGCGCTGTATGACGAGAGAAGGAGGCGAAGCGAACCGCACGCTCGAGGTGCGCATAGGTCGCGAAAGGCGAGGGCCGAGGTGATGCGAGGTTGAGAGCGTCGATGCACGGGGCAAGCGGCGCAACGTCCGCCAGCTCGTGAAAGCGGCGGATTTCCACGCCGCCACCGCGGGTCACGGCGCCGTCCGTAGCAGTTCCTCGGTCAGCGTATCGATCATCGTCTGCCGTGGGCCCAGGCGCGCAAACGTGTGATCCCCGGACTTGATCAAATGGATGCGGCAATGCGGGGAAAGGTCTCGCAGAGCAGAGCCCGCCTGCAGCTGCAGCAGCTCCAGCCCGGGCTCGCCCTGGGAGAACAGGAATGTCATGTGGATGCCACGCGCGGCGATCTCTCGCAGCTCGCGATCGAGGTCGTTGCGTAAGTGCAGCCCGAGGCGTCGTAATGCGTGGCGCACTGCGGCCTCGATCGCGATCGTCACGCGGCGCGCGTACAGCACGGGAATCCGCCGGATATCGACCTTTCCCTGCAGGACCTTGAGCCAGGCTTGGAGGGATAGGACCTTCCGGCGGTAGATGTGGGGGTTTCGTATGGCTTCGGCGATGTCCATGCCACGCCCCTTGGCGGCGGTCAGCGGGCGGTACTGCTCCGGATTGATGAGCAGGAGCTGCCGGATCGGGAAGCCCTCTATGGCTGCCCGCAGCGCATGGTAGGCACCGGAGCAGATGCCGGCCAGCGTGACGTGATCGATGTGGTACTGGTTACGGACAAAGTCTATCGCGCTTCGGATGTCGGTGAGCGCCTCGGCAGGCAGGACATCGTCCATGCGACGCAGTGGCCGCGTCGCGCTGTCGCCGATCCCTGCGAGGTCGAAACGCAGTACAAGAAGCCCTCGCCGCGCCCATAGACGGGCGAGGCTTACGTAGACTCGGCTGACACCGATGTGATGATCGGCGCCGACGCTGAGGAGAATGACGGCACGCGCGCCTTTTGCGCCTGTCGGGGGCTCCGTCACTATCCCGAACAGCTCGCGCTGCGAGTCGACGAAGACCGGGCGTTCGACGAAGCCGTCCGCCGCGCAAGCGCGACCGCCGAATCCTCGTGCGCTTGCGGCTACCGTGTCGTCTGCGTCCGGTTGCGCAGCCTTCGCCGCCCACGCCGGAGCCGCCGATGTTGTCCTGTCGATGAGCCAACGTCGAACGCTGTCGAGCAGACAGGCAGACACCCGCGAGAGGTGCGGGGGCGTCATGGTGAGCTCAAGATAGCCTGTGGCGAGCGCGTAATGCACCGTGGCGCCTCGTTGCGCGAGCCTTCCGGCCCATTCGCGCGCGAGCGGCAGGCGGTCGTCGTCGAGAATCATCGTCTCACACGTCGCAAGCGGCTCGTGTGCAGTCAGATCGAGCGTTTCCAGCGCGCGGACCGTGGCGGCCGACAGTCTATGACCGATCACGTCCATGGAACCATCGGGTGGGTTCAATTCGAGACGCTGTGCCGCCCCGAGAGCTGCTCCTTCGGCGGTGAGCATTCCGGCAACCTGCATCGCGCGCAGCTCACGCAGGCAGTGGCGGCCGGTGACGATGGGCGCCATGAGAAACAACGAGCCAATATCACTGCATCGGTTTGCAACGATCGCCGCGAGCGTCGCGCCCAGCCGGACACCGAGCACGCACATGCTAGTGACCGACGTTCGCTCGCGCACCGCCTGAAGTGCGGCGATGACGTCCTGAGACCACTGGGCCAGCTGGTCGGCGTCCGAATCGATGTCCGGCGAATCGCCGGTGCCGGCGAAGTCGAAGCGCAGCGCGGGCACGCCGATCTCGGCGGCGGCCTCTGCGAAGCAGCGCAGGCTCCGATGGGCGCAGATCGACTCGTAGCCGAACGGATTGCAGATCACCAGCGCGAGGTCGCGGTACCGGCCGCTTGGGCGGTGCAGCCAGCCAAAAAGCTCAGTGCCTCTCGATTGGAAATAGAACGCGTCAGCGCGCGCCGCTTGGCGCTCAAACGCGACACGGCGCTCGGGCCTCGCCGTCGTTTGACCTGCATCGCATCGGACTATCGGCAGCGCATTGTTCATGCTGATGCAGTAGCGACCAATGGGTGTTGATCGCTGTTTTTATCGCGACGCTACGTGCTCGTCGGGGCATCATACATCGTGAAATGTGCATATGTATAGAGTCGTGATCTGGAAATCGCCGATCATGTGATTTTTGTCAGCATATGTGATGGATGAAGCCGCGGCGGCGGCGATCGCTTTCAGCGCATCGCGAGTGTGTTACAGGTGTTTTGAACCATTGGCGGTAAAACTGACGCCGTGGTAAGCGGAACGCGCGACCGTGTTATTATTAGCATATGAAAATTCCGCGGAATTCCGGGGCGGCGCAATGCGGTTGACCTTCATCGGCTGCCCGTTCAGGACCTCGTACGGGCATTATATCGACTCCTTGGGACGAGCCATCTACGCACAGTTCGGCGACAGGATAGAGTGGGTCGCATCAAACTGCGGCTGTGGGGATCCGATGGAGCAGGCCCGGATATTTCAGACGAAACCCTCCGCTTATTTTGAGATGCGCCACTTCGGCGATCACGATTCGGGCGCCGCCTGGAGGCGATGGTTGCGCCGAAATGCCCGCAACCTCACCTGCCACCTCCGGGCTGATCGCTATCTCAAGATGGCGCGCGACAGCGACGTCATGCATTTCCAGCAGACACTGAATGCCTTCGGTGCCATGGTAGCGTTCCACTGGCTGCAAGGCCGCAGCTCATCCGCAAAGGTCATCACTGTCCACGAGATCGATCCCTTTCAGGAGAAGTTGCCGCAGCTAAACGCTCTTTACAACAGTGCTGACGCTTTGATCGTGCACAGCGGTGAGTTGCGCGACCGGCTGCTGAGCTACGGCGTGCGCGCATCGAAGATAACGCTCCTCACATATGGCACGGATATCCCTGCCGACACGAATGACGGCGCGCGTGCCGGGATTGTCTTCTATGGCGGGCACCATCTGATGTCGGGAAAGGGTATCGAGACGTTATTCCGTGCGGCCGCGCTGCTGCGCGAGAGGCTCGGCGACAGCGCGCCGATCGTCAAGATCCACGGACACTATGGGATGGAGACGCCCGAGGCGGCGGTGGAGCTCGCGGAGGTTTGCGGCGTTGCTGACAGGCTGCTCTGGCTCAATCAGATCGATGATTCGCAGATCGCGCCGCTTTATCGGTCGGCGCAAATTTCCGTTTTTCCCTACACGGGAAGCTTTGCCGGGTTGGCAGCGAGCGCGGCGGCCGCAAATGGCCTGCCTGTCATTGCCACTCGGCGCGCCGGACTGCCGGAGCACCTGGGCGAGTGTGCGGTCTGGGTGGAAGAGAACAACGCCGAGCAGCTTGCGGGAGAAATCGAAAGACTCTTGGCGAGTCCCGAAAGGCGCAACGATTTGGCTTCGCGCGCCTACGAGCGCGCTACGCGGCTCCTCAGCTGGAAGGTCGTTGCCGAGAACACCGTCGGGATTTATCGCGATGCGCTCGAGGCTCGATCGGCTCGGGGAGGCTCTTGATACTCCCGTACAGGGAGTCTTCAGCCTGTCTGCCGATTCGGTCGACCCGATCGACCCGCCGCTCCGGTGTACGGTGGCTCGGGGGCCGAGCGGGCCTGAAGTGGGGAGAGCGATCGGATCAGGCCGCCGTCGTGAAGGCGCTTCACGATGTCAAAATCTGGCGCGCCGGCTGCTACCAGAGCTGCCATTGATGCCCGAGCAGCACGGTAGCCGTGACCAGCAGGCTGGCGGTGAAATGCGCCGCGACGGCCTCTCCCATGCGCTGGGTGCGGATGAGGACGATGCCATACAGGATTCCTGCACCGATGGCGGGGAGCCAAAGCGTGTGGTGGATCACGCCGTAGGCCGCGGCCGCGACCAGAAGCGGGATCAAGCCGATCGACCGGAAGGTCACGGCCTCGAAATCCTCCGCCACCAGCCGGCGCATGAGGTAACCGTGGTAGGCCAGCTCCCCGGCCACCGGCAGAAGGACGATGGCGGTGGCCGCGCGGCTGGCGAGCCACAGGGCGCGCGTGGGAGCCGACATCGCCGCAAGGGCGGCCGGCATACCGTGCGGGGGGAGGAGCATGCGGCTGGCCCAGAGCGTGAGCGCGAACGCAACAGCTCCCGCCCCGATGCCCCGCCACGTGAAACGCCAGTCGAGCGTCCTGAGACGTGGCAAGCAGGCCGCGAGCGCGGCGCCGCCGGCGAGCAGCCGCAGCCCGTACCAGATCTCGAATCGCCCGGAGACGGCACGTGCGAGCATCCCGGCCGCCAGGAGTGAGAGGAAGGGCACCAGATAGCTGGCGGTAGGGTTTGCTCCAGGGACCGAATAATTGCGCTCCGCCGCGCGATTTAACCATCGGCTGCGCCGGCTGACGAGGATGATGCCGCAGGCCGTGGCGTTGAAGGCGATCCATCCCGCCTGCGAGTGAAAGCCGAAGACCGCGATGGCCGGATGCCCGGCGTTGCCGATCAGCACCAGAGTGGCGATGCGCAGAACGTTCAGCGCGAACACGGCCAGCACGCCCGCCGGGATCAGGAGCAGCGCGCGAGGAAAGCGGTACTCCTTCCGGAAGTAAATCAGCCACGCGCCGGCAAAGGCGAGCATCAGGCCGATTCCCTCGAGCCCGGAGCACACCCGGGAAACGGCGACCGCGAAGTGCGGAGCGCGCAGCACGCGGGTTGCCGGGTCGGCCTGCAGCGTCGGGATGACGGGGGCCAGCACCCCTCGCACCAGCTCGAAAGTCAACTGCGCCGTCGGTGCCCACAGGTCCTGACTCCACACGATGGCGGCCGTCGCGGCCAGCGCGGCGAGGGTGGCATAGCCCCAGCGGTAGCCGACCGCGGCGCCGCCCCGGCGCCAAAGCGGCCAGGGCGTAAGGCCTGTCAGGAGCGCCGCGGCGGCCCCGGCGGCCAGCAACACCGCGGAGGCGACAAGGAGCGCGAACGGCAGCTGAATGCCATGGCCGCTGTAGAGGCTGTAGAGCGGGAAAGGCAGAAGCACGATGAGCGCGGCGTGCAGCACGAGCCAGCGCGAGCGCACCGGGACTTCGCGCGCTGCCGCATTGATTTCCCGCAGCGTCTCATCGCTTCGCACGTAGATGACGATCGCGAGCGCGATCGCCAAGGACACGGCGAACCGGAGCCCGAAGTGCTGGGCGACGCGCAGCACCGCTCCCAGGCCTCGCGCGGCATCCGCCGCCCGGAAATTGACGAAGAAGTCGAGCAGGAATTTCTCGACCAAGAGCGTCAGCGCGGCGAGCCACACCCGAGCCGCGAGGCTCATCCGTGGGCTGCCCGCGCCCGCCAGGGCCGGAGTTGGCTCGATTGCCATCGCGCGAGAGTCTAGCTTGGAAACCGCAGGTCCGTGGCCGGGAGTGGCTTCAAGGGGCCTATTCCGTCCCTGCCCGCCCCGCCAGGGCGCGCTCGATGCGCCGGTCCGGGATGAGCCACAGCAGCGCCACCAGGGCATAAAGCGCGAGCGAGGCCCAGCGGGCAAAGGCGGCGAGGACGATGGCGGTGAGGTAAAGCAGGGGAGAGAGCTTGCCTTTCCAGTCCGCGCCGACTGCCCGGCTGAGGAGCGAGTCCTTGCCGTGGAGGGCGATGATGCGCTGCTGCAGGATCCACCATGCGAGGGCCGCCATCAGCAGCACCACGCCGTAAAGCGCGGTGGGGACGGAGGCGAAGCGGTTCTCGCCCATCCAGCCGGTCGTGAAGGGAATGAGGGAGAGCCAGAAGAGCAGGTGCAGGTTGGCCCACAGCATCCCGCCGCTCACGCGCTCGACCGTGTGCAGCAGATGGTGATGATTGCTCCAATAGATGCCGAGGTAGATGAAGCTCAACACGTAGGTGAGCAACACGGGCAACACCGGAGCGAGCGCCCGCAGCGTCGTCTGCCGTGGACTTTTCAGCTCGAGCACCATGATGGTGATGAGGATGGCGATGACCCCGTCGCTGAAGGCCTCGATCCGCTCGGTTCCCATTCGTTTCTCGCCGCGCAGGTGCCGGAACCTGACCATTGTATGTCTACGCCGCGCTCTTTACACTGCGGCCCATGACGACGGCAGCAGAAGCGCTTCAGCGCCTGAAAGACGGCAACAGGCGGTTCGTCGAGCGGGTGGGCAGTCACGAGGCGTCCCTGGGGGCTTCCCCGCGCATCACGCTCACGCAGGAGCAGAAACCCATCGCCATCGTGCTCGGCTGCTCGGATTCGCGGGTGCCGGCGGAGATCGTGTTCGATCAGGGGCTGGGGGATCTGTTCGTCATCCGCGTGGCGGGCAATATCGTGGCGCCGTCCCTGATCGGCAGCGTCGAATTCGCCGCCTCGCAGTTCGGCACCCGGCTGGTGGTGGTGCTCGGGCACACCCGGTGCGGGGCCATCCAGGCGACGCTCGAGGAGCTGCGGCGCCCGGCGGAAAATCAATCCCCGAACATCCGCTCGATCGTCGATCGGGTGCGTCCCTCGGTGGAGGTGCTCCTGAAGACCGAGCTGGCCCACGACGAGGAGGCGCTGGTCCGCCATGCCGTGCGCGCCAACGTGGGCGTCTCGGTGAGCCACCTGCGCCACGGATCGGAGGTGCTCGAGCGCCTCATCCGCGAGGAGGGACTCGCCGTGGTGGGCGCGGAGTATTCTCTGGAGACCGGCGAGGTGGAGTTCTTCGACGGGTTGGTTCCGCCCTGACACCTCTTCGCGCCGTTCCTGACGGCGCTCGGCGTGTCTCGCGCCTTGCGGCGCAGGGAACAGGTCATGGCGTTTGTCGAGTGACGGGGCGGTGCGGCGGTGAAACCGCGGCGGTCGGACTGCCATGGGCGTTACGGTCCGGCCCCGGCTGATGCGTCACCGTGATGATGCTTGCAATCAGACTCAGCGCCATCATGATCATGAGTCCGGTCAGCCAGCGAAATTGCCGCACGGATTCCACGCGTACCGCCTTGAAC